>CAMNLN010000024.1 GCA_946543025.1 uncultured Verrucomicrobiota bacterium | reverse complement strand
AACTGGGAGCAGATCAAGCAGCAGGAGCACAAGAAGGAGACGCGCCACAGCGCGCTCGACGGCGTTCCGTCCGCGCTTCCGGCCCTCCTCAAGGCGCAACGTACGGCCGAGAAGGCCGCGCGCGTGGGCTTCGACTGGAAGGACTCGTCCGGCGTCCTCGACAAGATCGAGGAGGAGATCGGCGAGCTGAAGGAAGCCGTCGCCGCCTCGTCCGACACGTCGCTCGACGCGCACGTGAAGGAGGAGCTGGGCGACCTGCTCTTTGCCGTCACCAACTACGCCCGCCACCTGAAATGCGACGCCGAAAGCGCGCTTGAGGGGACCACGGCGAAGTTCGCCCGCCGCTTCCGCGCGGTCGAGGCCGGCGCGAAGGCCGCCGGCCGCAGCTTGAAGGAAATGACCCTCGAAGAGATGGACGCGCTGTGGGAAAGCGTGAAGAGCGAAGAGTCGAGAGTGAAGGGGTGAGGGTCGAGGTCATAGAGCCGCATGGTTTCTGCTCGGGGGTGAAGGGCGCTGTCGAGAAAGCTCGGCGCGCCCTTTCTGCTGGCGGGCCGGTGTGGTGCCTGCACGAGCTCGTCCACAACAAGACGGTGGTGGGCGAGCTGAAGGGGTTGGGCATGCGGTTCGTCGAGAGTTTGTCGGACGTGCCGGATGGCGGGACGATCCTTTTCTCGGCGCACGGAGTGCCGCCGCGCGTACGGGCGCAGGCGGCGGCGCGCGGCATGAGGGTGATCGACGCCACATGCCCGTTTGTCGCGCGGGCGCACCGGCAGGTGCAGGAGTTTGCGGCGCGTGGCGTGCCGATTGTGGTGGTCGGCGATGCCGGGCATGTGGAGGTCGTCGGACTCGTCGGCGAGTATGAGGACACAAGCGGCCTTGACGGGTTGAAGGGCCTTCGGGTCGTCAAGGATGCCGGTGAAGTGGAGGCGTTGCCGTTTCCGGCGGATCGTCCGGTAGGGGTCGTGTGCCAGACGACGCTGTCGTCTGGCACGGTTGATCGTGTTCTCTCCGCCCTGCGCGCGCGCTATCCGCGCCTCATTGCGCCGCCGGCCGCCGAAACCTGCACGGCGACGCGCGACAGGCAGGCCGCTGTGCGCATGTTCGTGCTGGCGGGCGATCCGTCCGTGACGGGCGTGCTGGTGATCGGCAGCGCGACGTCCGCGAACACGGCGCGGCTTGCGGAGATCGCCCGTGAGGCTGGTGCGACAGCCTGGCGCGTAGACGGGACGGACGAGCTTTCCTCCTGCGACTTCAACGGCATCGAGCGCCTGGGCCTGACGGCCGGCGCGTCGACGCCAGAAGCGATCGTCATGGACGTCCTCTCGAATTTGTCAATCGGGAAAGTCAAGTGACGTTTGCGTTTGATTTTGACAGCGTAACAGCCATGCAAGGAACGAGCAAGTGAAAGGAGCCTCTGAATGACGCGGAAGAACATTTTCGGGATAGGTGCGGCGGTGCTGTGCGCGGCTTGTGCCGCGTGGGGCGACGAGCGCGTGACGGCGAATCCGGCCGCGCGGGACGCGATGGAGCCGCTTCCGCCCGGCGCCGTGAGGCTTGCCGGCGGACTGGAGGTGCCGATCGAAAAGAGCATCGCGCATTGGCACAAGGGGAACGTGCCGTATCGCGAGTTCGCGGAATTCTTCCGGAAGGGACGGCCGAAGTTCGCGCTCGGCGAGATGTGGGGGAAGTTCGTGCGGTCGGGCGCGATGCAGTACCGCCATCTGCGCGATCCCGGACTCAAGGCGGTGCTGGACGGCGCGGTGACGGATATCCTCGCGACGGAGCGCCCGAACGGCAGCATCAGCTGCGTGCCGGAGGACCTGCAGCCCGGCGGCGACGGCCATTCGCGTCCTCACTGCAGCGACCTGTGGGAGCGAAAATACGTGATGCTCGCGCTGGAGGACTACTACGAATGGGTGGAGCGCCGTCCGGAGGTGCTGGCCTCGCTCCAGCGCCAGGCCGACTGCATCATCCGTCAGGTCGGTCCCGCGCCGAAGCGCGACATCCGCGAGATCGGGTGGAGCCCGAACTGCATCGAGTCGTCTTCGCTGCTGGAGCCGTTCATGCGCCTGTACAAGCTGGCCGGACGCAAGGTGGACCTCGACTTCGCGCGCTATGTCGTCGAGAGCGGTGGCGCGAAGGGGAGCGACCTCTTCGCGCAGGCGCGCGCGGGAGTCATGCCGTGGCGGATGGGCGAGCCGTATCCGAAGGCGTACGAGATGACGTCCATCTTCGAGGGCTTGGCCGAATGGTATCGCGTGACGGGCGACGCGTCGGCGCGCGAGGCCGTGCTCAAGTACTTCGACAGCGTGCTGCGGCACGAGATCACAATCGTCGGCAACGGCGGCGGCAACTATCCGCACTGGCCCAAGTGGAGTGGCGAGGCGTGGGACAACACGGCCGCCGAGCAGTCGAACCCCGACATGACGCGGATGATGGAGACGTGCGTGGGCGTGACGTGGATGAAGTATGCGAGCCAGGTGCTGCGCCTCACCGGCGACGTGCGGGCGGCGGACGCGATCGAACTTTATGTCTACAACGGGCTGCTCGGCGCGATGAAGCCGGACGGCGACGGTTTCAGCTACGTGAACCTGCTCAACGGCGAGAAGGTGACGAACAAGGGCTGGGGATGGACGTTCGCGAGCGGTCCCGTCACATGCTGCAACCTGAATGGGCCGATGGGGCTTGCGTACATTCCGTTCGTAGCGGTGATGCAGGCGCCGGACGGACCGGTCGTGAACCTCTACAACGCCGGCACGGCCGTCGCCAAGACCGCATCGGGCGGCGAGGTGCGCCTCGCGGCGGAAGGAGACCTTCTCGACATGGGCGGATGGCGCATGGCCGTCTCGCCGGCGCGCGAGGAGGCGTTTACGGTGTCGTTGCGCATTCCCGCGTGGAGCGAAAAGACGTCTGTCACGGTGAACGGCAAATCGGTTGGCGCGGTCGCGTCCGGAACGTATCTCAAGATCGCTCGCACATGGCGCGCGGGCGACAAGGTCGCCGTGGCATTTGACTTCAAGGCGCGCAGGCTTGACGCGCCGGTCGGGCGCAACCACGCGTCCGCCCCGTTCCAGGCCGTCACGTGGGGACCGATCGCGCTTGCGCGCGACGAGAACACGGATCCGGACTACGCCGCGCCGGTGGCGATCCTGGCGGCCGCGGACGGCACCGTGGCCGTCGAGCGGATCGCCCCCGCTTCACCGGCGCACAAGCTGGAGTTTCGCGTTCCCACCAAGGACGGCTTCATCGTCATGTGCGACTACGCCTCCGTCGACGGCTGGAAGGGCAAGCATGTCCAGACCTGGCTCCCCAAGGCCTGCGGCAAGTGAACATGCTTGCGCATTTTGACCGAAAGAGGTAGGAATATCCTACAGCTCGATGACGGCCGTCACCGGGAAGTGGTCGGAGGGGTAGAGCTTCGTGCCGGGGCGCGGGTCGGTGTGCGTGGCGTAAGACTTCACCTTGATGCCGTCGGACACGTAGATGTAGTCGATGCGCGGTCCGCAGTCCTCCCACACGTAGCCGCCGTTCGTCGCCTTGTCGGCGTCCGGCGAGCCCTTGCGGGCGTTGCGGACGTTCGGCGGCAGCTTGAGCGCGTCGACGGCGGGGAACTCGCTGTCGCGCCACTGCCAGCCGGAGAACGTGCGCCACGAGCCGGCGGGCGGCGTCTCGGAGACGTACAGCGCGTTCTTGAGGAGCTTCGAGACGGCCTGCGCGGGCTCCTCGGTCTCGCGGCAGTTGTGATCGCCCGTGAAGACGACGGGCGTCCCCTTGGGGGCGAACTCGCGCATCTTCTGGATGATGAGCAGCATGCCTTCCTTGCGGGCGAGCGCGCTCTTGTGGTCCGTGTGCGTGTTGGCGAAGCAGAAGGTCTTGTCCGTGTTTCTGTCCTTCAGCCACATCCACGAGCAGACGCGCGTGCACGCCGTGTTCCAAGACTTCGAACCGGGGACGTCCGGCGTCTCGGAAAGCCAGAACGTGCCGCTCTTGAGCGCTTCGAAGCGGTCCTTGCGGTAGAACACGGGCGACGCTTCGCCCTTGCGCTTGCCGTCGTCGCGGTGGACGCCTACCATGACGTACTGCGGCAGGTTGTTCGTGAGGTAGTCGGCCTGGCCGGGGCAGACCTCCTGCAGCCCGAACGCGTCGAGGTCGAGCTTACGGATCAGTTCGACCAAGTCGGCCTTGCGCAGGTCCCAGGCGTTCGGGGTCCCCTTGTCGCCGGTCTGGAGGCGAATGTTGAACGATCCGACCTTGAGGGCCGGGCTGGGCTTTGGCGAGGTTCCGCATCCGGCGACGGCCAGTGCGACGAGAACGGCGGCGAGAATCTTCTTCATGTTTGTTCCTTTGATGGGTGACGGGTAAATAGAATAGCAGACGGACGGGACTCTGGCAAGATGCACTTTCGCCTTGCCGTCGGATTGGGAAACTGCTAAACTTGTCCGCGTGGAAACTTGCGTCGGATCGCTGTTGATTTCGTCGTGCGGTTTCGTTCTAACAGACAGGAAGGAAATGGATATGGCTTTCAATCCAGGAATCAGGCGGGCGCTGGTCGCCCTGTGCGTGTGCGCGAGCGTGGCGGCGACGGCCGCGAAGCTCTCCAAGAGCGTGCCGTCGGGCTGGGGCGAGGACTTCGCCGCGGCGCAGAAGGCGGCTGCGGCGGGAGACAAGTACATCCTCCTCGCGTTCTCCGGTTCCGACTGGTGCGGCTGGTGCGTAAAGATGGATAAGGACATCTACTCCGACAAGAAGTTCGTCCGCGAGGCGAAGAAGGACTTCGAGCTGGTGCTGATCGACATGCCGCAGGACCAGAACATTCTCTCGCCGCTCGCGAAGAAGCAGAATCGCGGCTTGCTGAAGAAGTATGGAATCCGTGGCTTTCCGTGCTCGATCCTCGTTCATCCGGACGGCACGGAGGCAAAGCGTTTCGGCGGGTACCAGAGCGGCGGGCCGGAGGCGTTCCTGAAGGCGCTGAAGGAAGCTGCCAAGGAGGCGGGCGCGCCGAAGAAACCTGCGGCGGACGAGAAGCCTGCCGCCGCGGAGAAAAAATAGGTTATGGGCGGCCGCAGGGGCAGATCGGGCCAGGCTGCGCTTGAATACGTGCTCGTGTTCACGGCGCTGATCGTGGTCGTCTGGGCTCTGGGGCGGTTCGTCTTCGCCGCGCGCAAAAGCGCGAAACAGACGGCGGAGCTGGTGACAAGCGATTATCCGTAAGGTAAGGAGAAAAGAAAATGATGAAGCGCAAGAGCAAAAGAGGCCAGACGATGGTGGAGTACATCATCATCGTGGCGCTGATCGCGATCTCGCTGATCGCGGTGTTCACGTACTTCGGCAAGGCGACGGGCAAGAAGGTGGCCGGCGCCACGGAGGCGATCGACAGCGACCTTGGCAGCCAGGCGAAGTCGGCCGTCGAGTCGATCGAGGATCCCGCCAGCCCCAAGAACATCAAGGAACTGGGCAACTGACATGTCCCCCGCACGCAATCCCGTGCGTGCGCACAAGGCAGGGCAGGCGATGGTCGAGACGATCCTCGTCCTGTTCTTCCTTTTCATGGCATTCTACACCGTCTTCCAGTTTGCGGACAACCTTCGCGCCAGGCTGCTCGTGGACTACGCCGCAAGCCGCGTGGCGCGCGCCCGCACGGTGGGCATGAACGACTACATGCTGGAGAAGACGGCGGACATCGCCACGATGGCGGCGGCGGGCGAGTGCCACACGCAAACGGACACGGGGGCGCGGCCCTCTACGCGCGAGCTGATTAGCCGTTCCGGCGACTACCTGGCGTGCGAATACGGCGCGCAGGCGCAGCAGGTGCTTGATTTCGAGCTGTGGCGGAATGGGAAGACGCAGGTGTCTTGTCCGCTCGCCGGATCCAAGCTCACCGCGCGCGTCATCCAGCTCCGTCCGCAGTTCTTCGACCTCGGAAGCTACCTCTCCGGCACGCCGCCCGTCGAGAAGGACGGCGCGCCCCACGCGCGCATCGCGGGAGAATACAGCATCGAGGCGCATTATCCGGACTGGATCGACTGATGGACCGGCGCACCGCCAGATCGGGGCAGATCGTCCTCATCCTCGCGTTCATCCTTGCGGGGCTGCTGATGATGTTCCTGATGGTGTCGGACATTTTCCTCACGGTCCGCAACAAGAACCGTATCCAGAACGCCGGCGACGCGGCGGCGCTGATGGCCGCGCGCTGGCAGGGCGTGACGCTCAACCTGATCGGCGAGCTGAACCTGCTGCATCTGGCGGCGGCGTGCGAGACGAACGAGACGGCCATGGCGGGCATCGTCGCGCTTCAGGAACGGCTGGCGATCGTGGGGCCGCTTGTCGGCTTTTGGGCCGCCAACGAGACGGCGAAGCGCAACGGCGCGCCGCCCGACGACGGCATGACGGAAATCGTGCGTTATGCCGCCCGCGCGGCCGAAACGTACGTCAGCCCCGCATGGCCGGAGAAAGGTGCCGACTACGCGGCCATGCTGCACCTGATCGCGGCCGATGGCGTGGCGGCGGGCGCCGACAATGCACGCCTCTTGCCGGCGGTGACCGTGGGGGGCGGGCATCCGCTCTATTCCCGCACGTTCTATCGGGCGGCTGATTCGCGGAACTGGCCGGCGATCTGCCGCCACGTGTTCGGCTGCAACCACGCGAAAGCGACGTCTACGTTGCTCGCGTGGCCGGGTTGGGGCGACATTCCTCCCGCATCTATCAGCAACGACATGGTCAACAGCGAGTTTTTCGGCGTGGGCGTACAGCGCGTCCATGCCCCGTTTGCATTCGGCGGGGGCAACGTGAAAGACGAACTGGTTGCCGCCGCCGCCGAGCTTGGGCTGGACGGCGTTGTCACGAGTCAGGCGATTGACGAGTTTCACGTGCTGGAGGACATGTCCTATCCGTGGTATCTCTATGATTTCAACTGGTGGCGCGACTGGCGCGAGCTTGACCGGGGCGGGGAGACGCGCTTTCCGCTGATGGGATCGGTGAAGCAGTCCTACAACGTGATGGGCGCGGCGGCGGCCTGTCGCGTACGCGACATGTTGCCGACGCTGTCGGAAATAGCCGTGACGAACGTCTTCACGTGGACGGCGGCCGCGAAGCCCTTCGGCGACGAGGACGGACGGCGCGTGATCGACGTGCTGCCCGGCGCGCCGCTCGTGCTGCCGTCGTTCAAGTTTACGCGGCTCATCCCGATCGGCGGCGTGGGCGAGGGGAACCTTGGCGCGGCCGACGAGGAATGGCTCGCGCACGTGCGCGTACACGTGCCGAACAAGATTCGGGTGCCTGGATGTTCCTATTGCCGCATCCTCGACAAATGGGACGAGCCTGGCTACACGCGCGCCGGCGGCGAATACCTGATGAACCACGCGCACGACGAGGTGTGCGAGCCGCCGACGAGCGGCCACGGCGAGGGAGGAGGCACCCACTATGCGCACTAGGCTGGCAAGTTGCGGCCAGGCGGCGATCGAGTTCGCCATCGGCGTGTTCGTCCTTTCGCTCATCCTCGCGGCGCTCGTGGGCTTCGCGCCCGTCTACCTCAAGAACATCGAGCTGCAGAGCGAGGCGCGGTGCGACGCCGGCATCTCCGCGCTCGGATCGGCGGAAGGGTCGGACGACTTGGGGAACGCGGCGGCCTTCACCTCTCACGCGCATCCTCCGGCCGAAGCCGCCGCAGGAGATCCGTGGGCGTATCCAATCAACGAACTGCCGGACGAGCCGCGTTTTGCCGAATGGCACGGCAACGGCGTTTCGGCGGGACGCCTGATCCCCGGCGGACGAAAGAAGGATTTCCGCTTTAGGCTGTTCGCGGGCGGCGAGATGCTGGTGGACGACGAGGGCATGCTTTCCGAGGAACTTTACCTACCTGCGATGGGCGGGCTTAAGACCGTGGGAGGCGGACTGTGAAGACGCTGATCGTCCTCCTCGGTTCCGCGTTTTTCGGCGCATGGTTCTGGCAACGACCCGTCTCCGGCGGGAGGTTGGCGGCCTGGCCGGAGGCGATGCCGGCGTTCGCGAGCGGCAACCCAGACAGCGCGTACGCCACGAAGGGCGGCGGTTCGTTCGTCTGCACCGTCGTGCCGGGCGGGCGCGACGAGGCGTTGGCGCGCGCGCGGGCGGCGTTCGCCGAGGCGGGTTGGAGCGCGGTGCCGATCCGGACGCGCGACATGCTGGTCTTTACGCGCGGCGACGCGGTGGCGGCCATCCTCGCGGAGGAAATTGCTGCGGGCACGCGTCTGACGGCCATCCAGCGTCCGAAAGGACTCTGACGATTCTTCAACGGGAGCGATGCGATGACGAAGCAAATGAAGGCGTTGGGCTGCGTTCTGGTTGCCCTGTCCGCCGCACGGGCGGCAAACGGTTTCTCGCTCGTCTCGCCCAGCGCGCGGGCGCGCGTGGTGGTGGGCGAGAGCGAGCCGGGCTACGTGCTGCGCGCCGCGCAGGACCTGACGAACGACGTGAAGAGAATCACGGGCGTCGACCTCGCGCTCGTGCGTGGCAACGTGCCGCGCGCCGGCGACGTGTTCGTCGCCACGAAGCCGCGCGGCGCATGGGAAGCGTACGCCGTGACGGTGAAGGACGGCGTGCTCGCCATCGCGGGCAGCGACGCGCGCGGCACGATGTTCGGCCTCTACGACTTCATCGAGCGCTATCTCAAGGTCGATCCGCTCGCGTTTTGGAACGGGACGCCCTATCCGAAGGCGGAAACGCTCGCGTGGGACGCGGTGGAGATACGACAGGCGTCGCCCACGTTCAGGTTCCGGGGCTGGTTCATCAACGACGAAGACCTTCTCAC
This sequence comes from uncultured Verrucomicrobiota bacterium, assembly GCA_946543025.1. Classification (GTDB taxonomy): domain Bacteria; phylum Verrucomicrobiota; class Kiritimatiellia; order RFP12; family UBA1067; genus RUG572. The sequence continues at coordinate 10,150 of CAMNLN010000024.1, read as the reverse complement.
GGCATGGCATCCTTCGGGCGGCAAGCGGTTCCTCGACTATCCGTTCTACTCGGACGTGGTCAACCCCGCCGTGATGGAGCGCGTGGCCGAGGCGCTCGTGCGCTGCCGCTACAACCTGATCATCCCCGCGAGCTTCATCAACGTCATGAATCCGCCCGAGGAGAAGCTGGTGGAAATCTGCGCGGCGCGCGGCGTCTATCTCTCCATGCACCACGTGGAGCCGATGGGCGTGAGCGCGTTCACGTTCTTCAAGTACTGGAAGGATCGCGGCAAGGACCTGAAGTACTCCTACTACAGCCATCCGCGCGAGATCGAGGAGGTGTGGCGCGCGGCGGCGAAACGCTGGGCGAAGTACCCGAACGTCATCTGGCAGATCGGCTTGCGCGGCATCGCGGACCGTCCGATGTGGCGGTCAGATCCGAACACGCCGGCGGACGACGCGACGCGCGCGCAGATCATCTCCGACGCGATGGCGAGGCAGGTGGCGATCCTCGACGAGATCGGCGTGCCGAAGGACGGGCGGCTCGTCTCGACGACGCTGTGGGCCGAAGGGTCCGTCTTCAACCAGAAGGGCCTGCTGAAGATACCCGACGGCACGATCGTCGTCTTCGCCGACAACTGCGCGGGCTGGGCGTGGCCGCCGGACTTTTACCGGACGGCGCGCGAGGACCGCTTCCGCTACGGCGTCTACTACCACCACGGGCTGATCGGCTCGGGGCCGCACCTCGCCTCGCTCGTGCCGGCCGCGAAGACTTACGACATGATGCGGCAGGCGCGGGAGAAGGGGGCGGCCACCTACGCCATCTTCAACGTGAGCGACGTCCGGGAATTCGTCTACGGGATCGACGCGACCGCGAAGATGCTCTGGAACCTTGGCGCGTTCGATCCTGAGGCATGGACGAAGGACTGGATCGCGCGGCACTATTTCGCGCGGCGCGACGACTGGCTGACGGCCTACAACACCTATTACCACGCGCTCGCGCTCCATCCTACGAGCGGACAGCCCGTCTTTCTGGACGGACTTCTCAAGAATCGCGGCCTGCGCATGATCCGCCAGGTCGAGAAGGAGCTTGGCCACGCGCCAAAGATCGACGCCGAGCCGTTCGAGCGGTCGTACGCCCCGTTGAAAGGAAAGGACGCGTTCTACGAGGCGCTCGCGGCGGTGGTCGGTCCGCCCATCGACAACCCGCGCGACGCCTATGCGCGCCTCGCCTCGCAGACCGCCACCTATACCCTTGCGGCGGAGCTGGCGCGCGGGCTGTACGCGGGGTTGCCGGAGAGCGAGCGAACGTTCGCGCTTACGACGCTCGTCTATCCCGCCGAGCTGATGCGCGACCTCTCTGACTGGTGCGGCGAGTTGATCCGCACGCGGGAGAGCCTCGGCCTTGGCGATTGCGCGTCGGCGCGCGCCCACGCGGCGGCCGCGCTCGCGCGGATGGACGCGATCCTTGCACGCGCCAAGGACTATTGCGCGGGGCAATGGGAGAACTGGTACCGCGACTGCCGCAAGATCAACCTCAACGACATGCGCGAGAAGACGGCCGCGCTTGTCGAGAAGCTCAGGTGACGCGGCGTCAGACGGACGTCTTGCGGTAGGCGGCCGGGGAGTGGCCGGTCTTGTCGCGGAAAAAGTGGGAGAAGTGTCCGGGCGAGTTGAATCCGAGGGTGCGCGCAATTTCGGCAATCGGCATGTCGCTTGAACGTAGCAGGTTTTTCGCGCGCGCAAGGCGGATCGACAGCTGATACTGGAGCGGCGAGAGATCGGTTTCCTTCGCGAACGCGTAGCGTAGCGTGCGGTAGGGGATGCCGAGCGAGTCTGCGAGCCTCTCGAAGTCCACGATCTCAGACGCGTGCTCGGCGATAAGTGTCTGGGCGCGATGCACGATGTCGGTGCGGCGCATGGCGGCGTCCGTTTCCAGGCCCGCCTCCAGCAGCGTGGAAATGACAAGGGGAATGCGCGCGGCCGACGCGAAGGCCATGCCTGCGCCGTCGTTGATCAGCCGTTCCACGAGCCGGTTGAAATCTTGGACGAACCGTGGATTGTTCTCGACCGTACGGACTTCGCCGCAGCGCGTGAAGAACATCGGCCCCATCAGCGGTTTCGCGGCCTCGCCGCCGAAGCCGAACCACGAGGTTGTCCAGCCCGTCCGTCGATGGGGACGGTAACGGTGCCAGTGGCCGGGCGTGAGCACGACGAGGGTGCCAGCCTTGACGGGGAAGCGGCCGTTTTCGAAATCGACGATGCCGCCGCCGGCCGAGACATAGACGAGTTGCCATTCGTTCAACGTACGGCCGATATCCCAGCTGAAGAAATACTCGTCTGGGTGATCGTGGGAAGGGAAAGGAGCGTCAGCGGCGTAGCTGGCGTGTCCGGCGCAGGTCACGTACAATCCCCAGTCTCGTTGCCGCTCGTTCGTAGGAAAGTATCTGAATTGCTGTTTCATCAGGGAAAAGGGTACCAAGATTTGCCAAAAACAGCAAGTCTGCCAAAAATGCATATTGTCTGATCCGTATGTCATGTGCTATCATTGCCACGAAATCTTGCAAGGAAAGGTTATCGCATGTCTCGAGTCGTCCTGTTGTTGATTGTGTCAATTTCTGTTGTCGCCGCATGGGCGGACGCGCCGCGCGTGGCGCGGCGCAAGCCGCTGACGGCCAACGTGGGCGTGGTCTCGGTGGGGCTTGATACCTACTGGAAGCAATGCCCCGGCCTCCTTGAGGACATGCTGAAGAAGGAAGGCGTGTTCGCAGACAAGATCGCCGCGCACCAGGTGAAGGTGACGCGCTTCGGGATGTCGGACAACCCGCAGAAGGCGCACGCGCTCATCCCCGCGATGAAAGCGGCCGACCTCGACCTTCTCTTCGTGGACATGGTCACGTACGCGACGAGTTCCACGTTTGCGCCGTTCGTGCGCGAGCTGAACGTGCCGATCGTGCTCGTGGCGCTCCAGCCGGACGCGCGCCTGGACTACGAGCACGCCACCATCTACAGGCAGCTCTACAACGACGATCTCTGCTCCGTGCCGGAGTTCACCGGCGTGGCGATCCGCTACGGGAGACCCGTCGCGGACGTCATCATCGGCCAGCTCGACGGCGACGCGAAGGCGGAGGAGGAGGTGCGCCAGTGGTGCGCCGTCGCGCATGTGCTGCACGACCTTCGCCGCGCGCGCATCGGCCTGATGGGGCACGTGCTGGAGGCGATGTACGACATGCAGGTGGACCCCACCGCGATCTGCCGCTCGTTCGGCTGCCACGTGGCCCTCTGCGAGCCGGACGAGATCCTGCCGTTCTACCGCAACCCCGACGCCGCGCAGGTGGAGGCGATGAAGAAACGCATCCTCGGCTTCTTCGACACGCCCGATCCCGTGAGCGACCCGTGGACCGAGAAACTCACCGCGCGCGACCTCGACGTGGCAGCGAAGGCTGCCGTGGCGCTCGAGAAGTTCATCGAGAAGCGCGACCTCGACGGCTTCGCCTACTACTACGAGGGCGAGGCTGAATCGCTCACGCGCGAGCTTGTGACGAACTTCATCGTGGGCAACTCGCTCCTCACGGCGGCGGGCTTCCCGATGTGCGGCGAGTTCGATCTCAAGAACTGCGTGGCGATGATGATCTTCGACCGCCTCGACATCGGCGGCAGCTTCGCGGAGTTCCACCCGATCGACTTCGAGCGCGACACCGTGCTCGTGGGCCACGACGGCCCGCACCACCTGAATATCGCGGCGAAGAAGCCGGTCCTGCGCTCGCTCAAGAAGTACCACGGCAAGCCAGGGAAGGGCGCGGGCGTGGAGTTCAACATCAAGGAGGGGCCGATCACGATGATGTCGCTCGGCCTCAAGGCGGACGGCTCGTTCAAGTTCGTGGTGGCCGAGGGCGAGTCGCTCGCCGGCCCGATTCCGCCCACGGGCAACACCAACACGCACGGCAAGTTCCCGCCCGACGTGCGCACGTTCCTGCGCCGCTGGTCGATGGAAGGCCCCACGCACCACTTCGCGCTCGGCATCGGCCACCACGCGGCGGAGCTGAAGAAGCTCGGGCGTGCGCTTGGGATAGAGACGGTCGTCGTAACGGAGGGCAAGTGAGATGAAAAGATCAGTCGTGGCGTTTCTTTTGTCGATTTCCGCCTTGATGGGCGCGGCGGCCGGCGTGCCCGAGCCGCAGCCCGTGAAGAGCGCGGTGGAGGTCTCGGCCGTCTACTATCCCGGCACGGACCGCATGGCGGAATGGGACATGGTGGCGCAGACGATGCCGCAGGTGAAACCTCTCCTCGGCTGGTACGACGAGGGCAACCCCGAGGCGATCGACTGGCAGATCAAGTGGGCCGTGGAGCACGGCATCTCCAGCTTCTGCGTGGACTGGTACTGGTGCCGCGGCGTCCAGCGCCTCAACCACTGGGTGACGGGCTTCTACAAGGCCCGCCACCGCCGTTACCTCAAATGGTACATGAACTGGTGCAACCACAACGATCCCGGCGCGCACTCGACGGCAGACCAGATAGCCGTCACAAAATGGTGGATCGACAACTTCTTCAAGACGCCCGAGTACCACAAGGACGGACAGGGGCGTCCGCTCGTGGTGGTGTGGGACTGGCGCAACCTCGACCGTGACTTCATCGCCGAGGCGGCGACGCGCGGCGAGACGCGGGCGGAAGGAGAAGGGCTCAAGTACGCGATCGACCTCTCGACGCGCCTCGCGCGCGAGGCGGGCCTGCCTGGCATCCGCTTCGCGATGTTCGCGAACGCGGGGCGTCCGGGCGGCAAGACGGAAGCCATGCTCCGCAAGGCCGGCATCGAGGAATTCTTCCAGTACAACTTCGCGTGGCCGTGGATGGTGCGCGCCTCCCTGCCCCCCGCACGCCAGGCGACGTTCACGGCGAAGGGACATCCGTTCAGCTACACCTACGACTACGTGCGCGACGCGTCGGCCAGCTGGTGGGCGAAGAACTGGAAGCCCGGCGCAGTCCCGTACTGGCCGACGCTCTGCACGGGCTGGGACTCCACGCCCCGCGACTTCGAGGTCGCGAGCAAGATCACGGGGCGGACGGTGGAGGACTTCGCGGCGATCTGCCGCGCGGCGCGCGCCTTCTGCGAATCGAACGGCGTGACGCGCGTGCTGGTGGGGCCGCTCAACGAATGGCAGGAGGGCAGCTACATCGAGCCGAACGTCGAGTACGGCTTTCGGATGTACGACGCGCTCCGCGACGCGTTCTGCGAGAAGCCGAGCGGCGGCTGGCCGCGGAACCTGGTCCCCTCCGACGTGGGGCTGGGTCCGTACGACTATCCGCCGCTGGACCGTCCGGCGCGGACGGCGTGGGATTTCGATGACGGCGGCGACCTGCAGGGCTGGTATCGGAACCCGTACGGCGCGCAGACGATCTGGGCGCATGACGGCGTGCTTGAGTTCTTCCGCACGTTTGCGGGGCGTTCGCGCGCGTCGATCCGCTCGCGCCCCGCTCCGTTCGCCGCCGCGCCGTTCGCGGCGTTCGAGGTGCGGATGCGGTTGCGCCCGGCGGGCGGCAACGGCCCGAAGCCGAAGGGCAACGAGCGCGTGCGCCTCTTCTGGGGGACGCCGGAGCTGCCGATCTTCGACAAGGCGAACGTGATCCAGACGCGGTCGAGCGCCGCCGTGCCGGCGAAGATCGACGGCGAATGGCATGTCTACCGCATCCCGGTGGCGGAGAATCCGCTGTGGAAGGGGATGGTGGACGAGCTTTGGTTCGACCCGTCCGATCTTCAGCACGTCACGGCCGAAATCGATTGGATGAGATTTGTTCCATGACAACCGACGAGGAGAAAGAGGCATGAACGCGACAAGCGTAAAACTGGCAAGAAACGGACAGTTAGGGGTGTGCAAGTCGTGGCTCGCGCTCGGCGTGGCCGCCGCGGCATCCGCCTGCTGGGCGGCGACACGCAACGTGAGCGACGTCACGGAGCTGAAGAAGCTCGGTCGCGCCCTTGGCGGCGAGACCGTCGTCGTGACGGAGAACAGATGAGGAGTGAAAAATGATTGGAGCAATCGTTGCGACTGCACTTTGGATGAATTTCGCCAATCCGCCGGATTCGGCGAGACCGTGGTGCTACTGGTGGTGGATCAACGGGCACGCCGACCGCGAGACGATCACCGCCGACCTCGAGGCGATGAAGAGCCTTGGCTTCGGAGGCGTCCTGATGTTCGACTCGCGCGGCTACTGGGATGACGAGGACCATCTCGTCAATCCCAAGGCGGAGATTATGTGGGGTTCGCCCGAATGGTATGATCGCGTCGAGTTCGCGATGCGCGAGTGCGCTCGCCTCGGACTTGAATTCACGATGAACGCCTCTGCGAGCGGCGGCACGCTCAACGGGTTCATCGACGGCAAGGAGTATGAGACCGACATCATGAACAGCGACGAGGTGGTCGCGCATCTCGACCGTGCCGTCGGCCCGCTCCTGAAGCGAGCGCCCGACCTCGTGGGCAAGACGTTCACGCACATATACTCTGTCAGCTACGAGGGAAATGTAAGGACTGGCGGCAGCTGGAAGACGATCAAGGACACCTTCTACGCGACGATGCGCAAATGGGCGCACGAGCACGGGCTCAAGGTGTATTCCGAGTCCGGCGGGCCATGGGCGTGGGGCGCGAACGGCACGAAACTCGACTGCGACCAGCTCGACATGCTCGCCCACAACGACTTTCCGCAGGGCGAGTTCTGGCCCGTCTTCGAGAACGGGACACGCAAGGCCACGGGGCACGCAAACCAGAACGGGCGGTTCTTTTCCCGGGCGGCGGTACTCTCCGCACGGCGCGAGGGACGTTCCATCGTCTCCCTCGAATCGTTCACCCACATGCACCGTCACTGGACGGTCGATCCGGCGTTCCTCAAGCCGCTGGCAGACATCGCGTTCGCCGACGGCGTCAACCGCCTCGTCTGGCACACGTTCACCTGCTCTCCCAAGAAGTTCGGCGTGCCGGGCGCGGAGTACTTCGCCGGATCGCACGTCAACCGCAACGTCACATGGCACAAGGATGCCGCCGCGTTCGTCAAGTACATCTGGCGTTGCCAGGCGCTCCTCCAGCGCGGCCAGCCCGTGGACGACGGCGAGTTCGTCAACATCGCCACCAACTACTACGGCTGGGGCCGTTTCCGCAAGGACGGAAACGCGCAGTTCACCACGACGCACCGCCGCGAGGGGGACGTCGATTTCTTCTTCGTCGCCGGAGAAGGGAAAGGCGAGGTGACGTTGAACGCTTCAAGTGAAGGACGTGAGGTCGAGATTTGGGATGCTGTGACCGGTAGGGCGTGTCGCCCCGCGACCGCCGTATGCGCAAATGGCAAGACGCGCGTGCCGCTCGACCTCCCGAAGGGCGGCAGCTGCTTCGTCGTGTTCGCGGCGGGAGGGTCGCGCTCCTGCGCGACCGGAAACGCGGCGGACGCGCAGAAACGCGCTCCTGCCGTTGTTCCGATCTCCAACCCCTGGCGCGTATCCTTCGCCTACCATCCGGGCATCAAGGCCGCGCCACCCGCGCCGATGACGATGGAGACGTTGCGCGGCTGGACGACCTACGGCGAGAACGGCAAGGCGGCCAGCACGGAGCTGCGCTACTTCTCCGGCACGGCGACATACTGCACAAAAGTGACGGTAGGGTCATGCGTCCCGCGTGACCGCGCCGTCCTCTCCCTCGGCGAACTGCCCACCGGCCTTGCGCACGTGTTCGTGAACGGAAAGGACTGCGGCGTGGCGTGGTGCGCGCCGTGGGAGGTCGACATCTCGGCGGCGGTGCGGCCTGGCGAGAACGACATCGAGATACGCTACACCAACAACTGGGCCAACCGGCTCGTCGGCGATTGCTTTCTTGAACCAAAGGATCGCGTAACCGTCAGCACGATGAAATACTCCCAGGCGCCGCGCATGGGCAGCGGATGGAAGCAAAAGCCGACGCGTTATTCCGGATTCGCGATTTCGGACGAACTCCAGCCTTCCGGCCTTCTCGGCCCGGCGGCAATCAGGATTTTCTGCTTAACGAAAGAAAGGAAAGGAAAATGAACGCGATAAACCGCATTAAAATGGCAATGGCGGGAGGCATGACCTCCGTTCTGATTGCCCATTTGGCAATTGTATCCCTGCCGCTTGGCGCGGCGGACATCTCCCCAAATCCGCATCAGATCACGCGGATTGTCGAGACCGATTCCGACACGACGCTTGCCGAATTCGCAAACAACGGTGAGTTGCGCAAACGCGGCGAAGGCACCTTGACCCTCTCCGCTCCCGCCCTCAACAGCACGGGGCGGCTCGTCGTCGAGAGCGGTGCGGCCGTGTTGGACTTGAACGCCGCGTCGGCCGCTCCCGCGTTGCCTGACACGCCTCCCGTTGTCGGCAACCTCACTCTTTGGCTCGACGCCACGCAGAACGTCGTAACGGATGGCGATGGCAAGGTGGTTGACTGGTTCGACTGCCGTGAAACGACCCCGTCTTCCTCCGCTTCATCCCATTCGCATCCCTTCGCCTCGTCGCGCCACCAGTGGGTGGCAGGCCTCTCCGACGGCGCACCGTCGCTCGTCTCCGACGTGGCGGCTCTCGGCGGAAAGTCGTACATCGATTTCGGCCCCTACGGCGACTATGGCGCTGGCGGCAAGTGGCTTTGCATCTCCAACACGCCCGGTAGCGCGTACGGATTCCTGCCGATGGTGGAGGCGTTCGTGGTTGTTGCCAAGCATACCTCGTCGGCCCGTGGGTGCGGTACTCTCTTCAGTGGCTACTACAACAAGACTGCCGCCCATCCCTTCTGGGCGGGCGATGATTCCAAGTTTTGGTTTTCAAATGCCAACACACGCGCGGACAAGGGTTCTACGCGGCTGGACCGCAACACGGTATGGGGCGGTATGGTTCCGATAGACGATATGGATTTCCATCTGGTCTCTACGCAGTTGCCGCTCAATCAGGACGCTGCGGAGAAGAAATGGAACATCCTTGGCGGCGATCGCGCAGTCCATGCCGGCGGAATGAGGATCGCGGAAGTCCTCGCGTTTTCCGCCCGTCTTTCGGAATTCGACAGGATGCGCGTGGAGGAGTACCTCTGGCGCAAGTGGATGGGTACACGCCAGATTTCCGTCGGCACGGTTGCCGTGAATACGGACGCAACCGTCACGATCGACACTGATTCCGACGTCACCGGCGACCTCACGGGCGGCGGTTCGGTCGTCAAGGAGGGGAACGGGCAGTTGCGCGTCCCCGGTCTCGACTTCACCGGGACCGTCGAACTGCGCGAGGGCAAGGTTCGCACGGATGGTGCATCGTTCGCCGTGAAGGAGACGGGGCAGCGCTTCCTTGCCACCGCCACTTCCGTCGTGAGCATCGACAGCGAGCCGACGGCGAACGGCACCGTCGCCAAGTACGGACAGGGCCTCATGTCCATCGCTTCGCTTCCCGCGGATACTAAGCGGCTGGTCGTGGAGAACGGCACGCTCCGGCTTGCGCCGTCTGTCTCCGACGCCGTTCCGGTTGCCGCCACCTTTCCCAACTCTGACTTTGAGCAGTTCGCCGGAAGGTTTGCGGACTTTGTCAACATCGGCGGTGGCACGGGCACGACGCAACCGCAATCGAGCCGCGGCTGGACGTTCGACCGTACGGGGCGCACCGCCAACAATGCAGTCTGCCTCGTCACGAACGTCTTCAACACTGGCACGTTCGCGAGCCAGGTGAGCGACACGAACGGTCTTGGCTACGACGGCGCCGTATCTCTTCTTCTCTGCCAGGGAAAGGCTACCGGCACCTTCACGCTGCCGGCGGCGGGAATATACAAGGCGTCCTTCCGCGTGGCAGGCTTTGGCACGTCGTGCTTCGATGCCCAGATTCTGATCGATGGCGTACAGGCGAGCGAGTTCACGGCATTGACCACTTTCTCTTTTACGCGTTACGAGGTGAAGCTGCCGTTCCTAGCGGCGGGCGAACACACGTTCACGATCTCCGACGTGCAGCCGACGCAGACAAACCGCATCTATGTCGACGACGTGAAGATTCTTCCCGTCGAGATGCGCGATACGGCGCCTGTCGCCGTGGCGATCGCCAACCCGTCCTTTGAACTGCCGTGGACCAATCTCGCCAAAGCATACAACGATTACAGCTACGTGCCAGACGAGAATGCCTGCACTGGCTGGTCGTTTCAGAGCACG
>CAMNLN010000023.1 GCA_946543025.1 uncultured Verrucomicrobiota bacterium | reverse complement strand
CGACTCTTTCCTCGTGTCGTCTTCGGACGGCGCACGACGGCTCGAAGACCGGTTCGACACCTTCGACCTCTGGACCGCGCAGACGATCCGCGGACGCTGGCGCGACGCGGACGGAAACGTCTTCTACCTGGCGCGCCTCGCCGAACGCCCGCCATCCGATGCGCCCGGCACCGTCCGCACACGTGCGGATTTCCTCGCCCGCCAGGCCGATACGCCGTTCGATCCCGAGAACGCCGACCACCGTGACGAGGCCGTCTTCGCCGCCGCGCCGGTCGATCTCGGTCGGCCCATCCGCCCACGTCGGTCCCAGCGGCGCAACATGGCCAAGCTGTTTGCCTATCCCAGCACGAACGACCATGTCTTCGCCACAGCCTTCCGTCCCCGCAGCCCCGAACGAGGAGAGAAAACGGACTGGTACCTCGCCCTGCTCGTAGCCGCTCCCGACGAACCGGCCGACGAGGCGTTCCGCCGCTTCGACGAGGACTTCCTCGACCATGTCTTTGTTCCTCCCGCCCGCGCCCGCACCTTTCAGGACGACAAGGACGCCCCGACCTCCCCCTCCGAAGCGGATCTCCTCCGCGCCGCCGTACGCGCCAGCATCGCCAACTACGACAACTGGCATTTCGCTTCCACCGAAGACGTGGTCGTAATCGACGATCTCGACGACATTTCCCGCGGCACGTTCATTCCCTCGCTCACCAACAGCCTTCCCCGCCTGCGCCGTGCCTACGCCGCCTGCGCGCCATCCGCACTCTCGACCAACAACCAGCTCGCCGTCGTCCGCGTCTTCGCGACGCGAGAGGAGTACCTCGCCTACGTAGGCGTCCGGCAAAAGTGGACAGCAGCCGTCTGGGACACGCTTCACCGGGAACTCGTTCTCTATCTGCCTGTTGAAGGCACGCGAAACCTCCTCCAGACCGTCTGGCACGAGGCGTTCCACCAGCATCTCGCCTATGCGGCGGCGCTCGTCACCGCCGCCCCGTGGTTCAACGAGGGCCACGCCGAACTTTTCGAGCATTCCCATCTCGACCGGCACGGCAAGGTCGTCTTCGACCGCGATCCCGCGGCTGCCGCCTATGTCCAGGAATATGCGGCGGCCCTCGCCGAGATGCTTCCTTCAATCATGGAAATGGACTACGACGATTTCTACGGGGGAACGCAAGAAGAGATTGCCGCGCGCTACCGCCTCGCCTGGTCGCTCGCCTACTTCCTCGAGATTGGCGCGCCGAAGGTCCGTTTCCAGCCGTTCGCCAATCTCCGGCGCGACTACGTAAAGGCGCTTGTCGATACGCGGTCGATGGACGAGGCTGGACGCCGCGTGCTGCCGGACGAGTTCCGCAAGCAGTTCATCGACGCGTGGCTTTCCTTCTGGAAAAAACAATGAGCAGTTACGTCGGCCGGCTCGCGCCCAGCCCTACCGGCGCCCTTCATCTCGGCAACGTGCGGACGTTCGCGGTAGCTTGGCTTCGTGCGCGTGCCTGCGGCGGCAAGGTGATCCTCCGCATGGAAGACCTCGACCACCCCCGCGACAAGCCTGGCGCGGCGGCGCAGGCGCTCGACGACATGCGCTGGCTCGGCTTCGACTGGGACGAGGAATACGTCCAGTCCGAACGGCGTCCCTTCTATCGAGCGACCCTCGCGAGGCTTCCGGCCTACCCCTGCATCTGCTCGCGTCGCGACGTGGAGTCCGCCCAATCCGCCCCGCACGCCGGCGAGCAGCTTTTCTACCCCGGCACCTGCCGCGACCGGTTCGCGAACTGGGACGAGGCCGCGTCCGCCTGCGCCCCGCGTACGCCCTGCTGGCGCTTCCGCGTATCGCCCGGCACCGTCATCCGTTTCACGGACGTCTTCGCCGGTCTCGTCAAGCAAGACGTATCCGCCTCGCTGGGCGACTTCCCGCTCGCACGCGACCGCGACGGCGCCGGCTACACGCTCGCCGCCACGGCGGACGACCTCGCGATGGGCGTCACCGAGGTCGTGCGCGGCGACGATCTCCTCCCCGCCACCCCGCCGCAGATCCTGATCGCCCGCGCGCTCGGCAGGGATCCGCCCGCGTTCTGCCACATTCCCCTCGTCGTCGGGCCCGACGGGCGCCGCCTCGCCAAGCGCCACGGCGACACGCGCATCGAATCGTTCCGCGCCGCCGGCGTCGCCCCTGAGGCGATCATCGGCTGGATCGCAGCCACCTGCGGATGGATCGACAAAAGCAGACCGATCAGCCTTGCGGGGCTGATCAGTCGTTTTTCGCTCGAAACGATCCCGCACGCGGCAATCGTCTGGCGCGGGTCTTTTACTTGACCGTGATCACGCTGTTGAGAGTGCCGCAGTCGTTCTTCACGAAATCCGTGTTCTCGGGATCGGCGCACCACACGCCGTCGACCACGAACTTGTACTCGTAGGTGCCGGGCGCAAGCTTGACGGTCGTCGAATAGACGCCGTCCTTCTTCTTGTCCGTCATCTTCTTGCCCGTCGGGTTCCACTGGTTGAAGCACCCGGCGAGATAGACCGCCTTGCCCGCCTCGGCGCGGACGGTAAACGTCACGCGACGCTCCGCCGCCTTCGCGGGGGCTTTCTTCACTGCCGTGGCCGCACCCTTCGCAGCCGCGCCCGTCTTCTTCGCGACCACCGTCTTGACGGTCGCCTTGCTCTTGATCTTCATCTTTTACGTTCCTTCCTTTCAGACGGCCAACACTGGCCTTTTTCCTGAAAAGGCGGATATTTTACCAATTTTTCTGACACCTGTCAATGCAGATCCGAAAGAACGCGAAGATTCGGGGATTCTTTCTGCCGACAAGGCATTCCGCCCCGTTTCCGGCAGCCCTTCGACAAACTTTTCAGTCAAGGCGCGCATCAAGTCTGCGGCAGACAGGCAAGCACGGCGGCGACGGCCTCTGCCGGCCGCACCTTGCGCACGATTTTTCCGTGAAGATACAGAAGAAATTCGCCGTCTCCGCCGCAGAGCGCGATGTCGGCCCCCTTCGCTTCGCCAGGCCCGTTCACGGCACACCCCATCACGGCCACGCGCGGCAGGGCGACATTCCCGCGCGCCCGCCGATAGCGATCCAGCGCAGCTTCCACGTCCGTGGCCACACGGCGCACGTCCACGCGCGTCCGCCCGCACGTCGGGCAGCTCGTCACGCTTGCGCCCGTCGGCGCGAGTTCCGTCGCGCGCAGGATTTCCAGTCCCACGCGCACCTCCTGTTCCGGCTCGTCCGTGAGCGAGACGCGAATCGTGTCGCCGATTCCCTCCGCGAGCAGGATGCCGAGCGCCACGCTCGAACGCACCGTGCCCGGCAGAAACGTCCCTGCCTCCGTCACGCCCAGATGGAGTGGACAGTCCGTCTTCTCCGCCAACTCGCGGTACGCCGCCACGGTGCGCAACGCGTCGCTCGCCTTCACCGAAACGGCGATGTCCCGGAACCCCTCGTCTTCCAGCAGCTTCACGTGCTTGAGCGCGGACGAGACGAGCGTCTCGCCCTTTTCCAAGCTCCCGCCGTTCACGCCCACGCGAATGGGCACGCCTTTCGCCTTCGCCGCACGCGCCACAGCGCGAACTTTTTCCTGTCCGCCGATGTTGCCGGGGTTGAGGCGCAGAGCGTCGGCCCCCGCCTCGATCGCCGCGAGGGCGCATCGGTAGTCGAAATGGATGTCCGCCACAAGCGGCACGGGGGAGGCGCGACGCACCTCGCCGAGGACGCGGGCCGCCGCCGCGTCGGGAACGGTAAGCCGCACGAGCGCCGCGCCGGCCTCTGCGCACCGCGCCACCTGCGCGGCAAGCGCCGCCGCGTCATGGGGATCGGCCGTGACCATCGTCTGGACGGACACGGGCGCGCCTCCGCCGAGCGGCAGGCGCCCGATGCGAAGCGCGCGCGTCTGGGATCGCGTGAACATCACTTGCCAAGGTCAAAGGCCGGCCTGAAGTTCTCGGCGGCCTCCCGCTCCTGAATCCAGGCGTTGAGTTCCCGTTCATGTTCGGACATGACCCGGTGCATGCGGCGGCTGCGCGCCACGTCTCGCCACACGAGCGTCAGCATCAGCGCGAGGAACAGCCACATGAACGCCATCGAGAGGCCGTCCGTCAGCTTTCTCGGCGGCTTGCGCCGGAAAAGCAGCTCGAAGAGGGCGAAGAGGATCAATCCGCCGTCCAGCACCGGGATCGGCAGCAGGTTGAGGATGGCGAGGTTCACGTCGAGGAACCGCAGGAAGCCGAGCGCGTCCCATCCGTTCCGACGCACCTGGTTGTACAGCCCTTCGGCGATCATCACGGGCCCGCCCAACGCCTTGGCGGCCGCCTTGGCCTCCTTCGGCGTCACGAGGGCCTTGAGGATTCGGACAATCTGCCCGGCGTCCCACGCCAACTGCTTCAGCGGATTGCGCGCCGGCATCCACGCCGCCGCCTTCACGCCGTTGGTGGTCGAGAGCGCGAGGATGTAGTACGCGCCCGACGCCTCGTCGCGCTTGGCCGAGATGGAGAGCGTCACATTCGTGCCGCCGCGCGCCACGACGAATTCCGCAGCCTTGGGGCCTGCGATCTGCACCTCGGTCTGCATCTCGGTCCACGTGCGGACGTCGTGTCCGTTGACGGCGGTCACGCGGTCGCCGGGCAACATTCCGCCCGTCGCCGCAGGGCCGTCAGGCACCACGTCGCCGATTTCAGACGGCATCTCACCGAAACGCGCGCCCGGCACAGCCGCCAGCACGAATGCCAGGACGACCGCGAGCACGACGTTGCCAAGCGGCCCTGCGACCGCGACGGCGATCCGCACGAGCGGCGTCGCCTCCTTGATGGGCGGATCGTCCTTCGTCCCGCCGCCTTCCAGCGCCTTCGTCCCTTCGGGATCAAGTTGCGGCAACGCCACGTAGCCGCCGAACGGGATCGCCGAGATGCGGTACTCCACCCCGCCCACCGTCTTCTTCCAGAGCGCGGGGCCGAAGCCGATGGAAAACCTCTCCACGCGCAATCCAAGCCACTTCGCGACGATGAAGTGGCCGAACTCGTGGATAAAGATCGCAAACGAGAAAAGCAAGATGCACGCGACGATCGCGCCGACAGTAAACAGGATTTCCATGGCGGGAAATTATAGCATATTTTCGTCGCCGTGATTTTTGGGATTGTCTTCCGGGCGCAAAAACGGTATACTATGCGCGCTTTTCCGCCATGGAAGGGTGTCCGAGTGGTCGATGGTGCAACCTTGGAAAGGTTGTGTGGGCGCAAGTCCACCGGGGGTTCGAATCCCCCCCCTTCCGCCAATGGCGAGTCAGCGGCGGACGTATGTCGCCTCGTAGCGCGGCATGGGCTCCAAAATGCCGCCGCTCTTCTTCCAGTAGTCCGCGTCCAGCTCGAACACACCCTTCTCCGTGCGCGTCCAGTGCGCCGTCTCGTAGGCGAGGTCCTTACGCATCGTCTCCCAGTTGCGGAAGTTCTGGTGGCCGTTCGTCTCCACGAGGCCGAGGTCGCCGAGGCCCGGGAATGCCGGCAGGCGCGCCGCCACGGCCTTGTTCCACTCCACCAACGCCGGGCACACCGTGAGGTCCGCGCAGAAGCACGGCACGTTCTTCTCGAACGCCGCCTGCGCGATCTTCATGCTCATGGACATCGTCTTCGCGATCGGCTTGAGCGCCATCGCGCGGTAGCCCATCTCGATGCGCTCGAGCGCGTCCTTCACCGTGTGCGCGCTCTCGTCCGCCGCCAGGCGCAGCGGGATGTCGGAGACGTCGATCTCGGCGTACTCGTCGAACGGCTCCTCGATGATCGCCACCTGCTCGTAGGCGCCGATCTTCTTGAGGTGGTCGATGAACCTGAGCAGCGTCTCCTTCTTCTCGTAGCGTCCGTTCGCGTCGAAGTAGTACGGCAGCTTGCCGGTCTTCGTGTAGGGCGTGCGGCAGTCCTTCAGCGTCGCGTGAATCTGCGAGACGCGGGTCATGTCCTTCGCGAGCATCTCCTCCTGCGTGCCGGGCTGGCCGATCTTGATCTTCATGAAGAAGTAGCCCGAGTCGACGGCCGCCTTGATCTCGTCCACCGGCACCTTGTAGGAGAAGAGCGGGATCGACGCGCACTTCGCGTGGCGCGCCGAGAGGGCCGGGCGGTACGCCGCCGGGATCATCAAGTCGAAGTCGGTCAGGCCGTTCTCGCGCGCGAAGAGCACCCACGCCGCGTTATCCACGGCCACGAGCGCGTTCAGCGCGAACGTCGCGCGGAGCCTCGGGTTGCACGCCACCTTCCGCCCGTAGTCGAGCACCTGCGGCCACAGCGCCTCGTTCAGCTCCACGGGCGAGACGAAGCTCATTCCCTTCGCGAGGTTCAGCGCATGCTGCGTCATCGCGAACATGATCGCGTTGCCGCCCGCCTCGGAGTTCGCGGCGAAGACGGCCGCGTCGCTCCAGAGGACGCTCTGCGTGCCGAGCCCGATGCCGTGCTTGCCGGAGGTCGACCGCAGGCACGCCGAGACGATCCACTCCTCCGTGAGGTACCCGCCCTTGAAGCCGAACGGACGCACCATCGGCTCGCGCTCGAACCCGCACGCCGCCGACTCGATCGTGATGCGCTTGAGCGGACGGCACGCCGCCCCGCCGCACGCCTGGGCCGAGGTCCCCTTCCCGATCGCCGCCGCCGTCCCGGCCGCTGCCGCCAGCTTCAGAAACTCGCGCCTCTCCATGCCTAACCTTCCTTTCCTAGCCACTACACACTAACCACTAGCCACTAGCCACTAACCATTGATCTCGTCGAGGATCGCCTGGATCTTCGGCTTGCACTTCCCGCAGCCGCCGCCGGCCTTGGTGAAGTTCGTCACCTCCTCCACGGTGGTGAGGGAGTTCTCGGTGATCACGCGGCGCACCTCGTTCTCGGACACGTTGTAGCACGTGCAAAGCATCGTGTCCTCCAGGTTGCGGTCCGCGTTCTCGCCCGTCTTGAAGTTCTTGATGGCGGCCTCCAGCGCCTCGCGCCCCATCACGCTGCAGTGCATCTTCTGCGGCGGCAGACCGCCGAGGAAGTCCGCGATCTCCTTGTTCGTGATCTTCGAGGCCTCCTCAAGCGTCTTGCCGATCACCATCTCGGTAAGGGCCGACGACGAGGCGATGGCCGACGCGCAGCCGAACGTCTGGAACTTCGCTTCCTTGATCCGCCCGTTCTCGTCCAGCTTGAACTGGAACGTAAGCGCGTCGCCGCACGCGAGGGACCCCACGGTCGCCGTGCCGTCGGGGTTCTTGATCGTCCCCACGTTCCGAGGGTTCCGAAAATAATCCAGCATCTTTTCCGAATAGTTCCACATGTCTCTGCTTCCTTGTGCAAATTGGTCATGTAGTATACCATATTTTTGGTATCATATCGGCATGGTCATACACCCTTCAGACAACGTCGAGATCCACGACGACGGGCACAAGTACGCCCGCCGCCCCATCGCCGCCGGCGAGGCCGTCGTCAAGTACGGCATGCCCATCGGGCACGCTACGCGCGCCATCGCCGCCGGCGAGCACGTGCACGTGCACAATCTCGCCACCAACCTCGGCGACGTGCTGGAATACCGCTACGAGCCGGACTTTTCCGACCTCCCCCGCGAGCCCGCGCCCACGATCATGGCCTACCGCCGTCCCGACGGCCGCGTCGGCATCCGCAACGACATCTGGATCATCCCCACCGTCGGCTGCGTCAACCGCCTCTGCGAACGCCTCGCCGCCACCTGCGGCGGCCTCGCCCTCACGCATCCCTACGGCTGCTCGCAACTCGGCGCGGACCACGAGATGACGGCCAACCTCCTCGCCGCCCTCGCCCGCCATCCCAACGCCGGCGGCGTCCTCGTCGTCGCCCTCGGCTGCGAGAACAACACCCTCGACTCCTTCAAGGCCCGCCTCGGCGACATTTCACAGTTCAACATTCGCTTCCTCCGCGCGCAGGATCCCGGCGACGAGTTTGAGCGCGGCAAGACGCTCATCGCCGAGCTGCTCGCGAACCGTCCGCAGGAGCGCGTCCCCGTGCCAGCCTCGGAACTCGTGGTCGGGCTGAAGTGCGGCGGGTCCGACGGCTTCTCCGGGCTCACCGCGAACCCGCTCGTCGGCCGCTTCAGCGACTGGCTTGTCGCGCGCGGCGGCGCCACCGTCCTCACCGAGGTGCCGGAGATGTTCGGCGCGGAGACGCTCCTCATGAAGCGCTGCCGCACGCGCGCCGTCTTCGACCGCTGTGTCGCCATGGTGAACGACTTCAAGGACTACTACGCGCGCCACAACCAGGTCTGCTACGAGAACCCTTCCCCCGGCAACAAGGCGGGCGGCATCTCCACGCTCGAGGACAAGTCCCTCGGCTGCGTGCAGAAAGGCGGTTCCGCGCCCGTGGAGGACGTACTCGGCTACGGCGAGCCGGTGAAGGCCCACGGCCTTTCGCTCCTCACCGGACCCGGCAACGACCTCGTCGCCTCCACCGTCCTCGCGGCGGCAGGCTGCCACCTGATCCTCTTCACCACCGGACGCGGCACACCCTTCGGCACCGTCGTCCCCACCCTGAAGATCGCCACGAACGCGACGCTCGCCGCCGCCAAGCCGCATTGGATCGACTGGGACGCCATGACGAACCCTGGCACGGAATCGTTCGCCGCCAAGGTCCTTGCCGTCGCGTCCGGCGAGCCCGCCCGCAACGAGACGCTCGGCGACCGCGGCATCGCCATCTTCAAGGACGGCGTCACGCTCTAGCGATAGCGTTCCAGATACTTCTCGAGAAGACCCGCAAGGCGCGTCTCGAGCCACGGCGTCACGCGCCACCAGTCGCGCAGGTTCAGATAATCCGAGACTGCGCCTCCCTGTCCCGGCTTCACGCCGTACTCGGCCCGGAGCAGGATATTGCGCGCCGTCGCGTCCGGCGAGACGAACTCCACCACCTGCGTCTTGAACCCGAGAATGCGCAGGATCATCGCGCGGAAGGCGTCCGTGAGGATGTCGCACAGCCGCTCGCGCAGGATGCCGTGGCGCAGCACGCCCGCGAAGGCGCTCACGTCCGCGCCCGTCTGCCCCAGCGTCTTCTGCAGCTCGTGCTGGCAGCACGGCGCGGAGACGATGTAGCGGCTTTTCCATTCCACGCCCTTCGCCAAGGCCTCGTCGGTGGCCGTGTCGCAGGCATGGAGAGAAATGGTCATGTCGACACGCGGCGGTAGCGAATCGGCCGTCGCCTGGCGGACGTCGAACGTCGCGAGGTCCGCCGCGACGAACTGAACCTGCCCCGCGACGTCCAGCTGCCGGGCCATCTTCCGCGCGGCGGCGACCACGTCCTCCCGCCTGTCCACGCCGATCACGCGCACCTTGGGGAACTTCAGCGTCTGCGTCAGGAAGAAGTAGAGCGCCAGCGTCAGGTACGCCTTCCCGCACCCGCAGTCCACGACGGTGAACTCTTCGCTCTTCGCTCTTCCCTCTTCATTCTTCACCACGTCTTCGATCACCTTCAGGAACTCGTTCACCTGGTCGTACTTGCCGCGCATCGAGGCGCGTATCTTCCCGTCGCCGTCGGCAAGGCCGATCACGCGCAGGAGCGCGGCGGAGTCGAAGGAGGTGAGCGGCGTGTTCTTCACGCGGTCGTGCGGCATCACCTTGGCCGGACGATCCATCTCCGCCGAGCGCGTGGCCATCACGTGGCCCTTGCGCGTCACGCGCACGTGAAGGTCTCCCTTGGCGGTGATGAGGTGGAGGTCGCGCGCGCCCTTCTGCGCGATGATTTCCTCCAGGCCCTCGGCGGCGCCGTTCGCGTCGAAGTTCTTCACGCGCGTCTGGCCGTCGTCCACCATCTCCGCCTGGAACCGGCGCTCGCCGCCGATCAGGACGGGCCGCATCGAGATGCGGAACGTCGCGCCGTTGCGCCGCACCGTCTGCACGATCTTCATGAAACCCTCGCCCAGCACGCGCGCGCGGATTTCCTCTGCCAGTTCGCTGTCCAGTTCGCCTCGTTCCATCTTGTCTCTTTCCAGGTCTGAATCGGTGAAAACATGCGGATTGTATCAAACATGAGGCCCGCCGCGCAATCGCGTGTGGTATAATCTTTGCCGCAAGGAGAGACAGACATGAGGACCTTGGACGAGATTCTGGAAGAGGTGAACGCCACCGTCGCGGCGGCATGCGGACGGGCGGGACGCGCTCCGTCGGAGGTGGAGATCGTCGCCGTCACGAAAACGCACGGCCCGGAGGTCGTGCGCGAGGCGTGGGAGGCCGGCCTGCGCATCGTGGGCGAAAACAAGGTGCAGGAGGCCGCCTGGAAGCAGCCCCAGAGCGTCAGCGGCCCCGACTGGCACCTGATCGGTCATCTCCAGAGGAACAAGGTGCGTCCCGCCCTGGAGCTGTTCTCCACGCTCCATTCCGTCGACTCCGTCTCTCTCATCGATCGCATTCAGCGCGTGGCCGAGGAGATCGGCGCGCGCCCGAACATCCTCCTCGAGGTCAACATGAGCGGCGAACGGTCGAAGGACGGCATGAGGCCGGACGACGTGCCGGCCGCCGTGGAGCGCGCCCTCGCCTGTCCCAACCTCACGCTCGAGGGCTTCATGACGATGGCCCCCTTCGTGCCGGCGGACAAGGTGGAGGAGACGCGCCCCGTCTTCGCCGGCCTGCGCGAGCTGCGCGACGCGATGGAGGCCGAGTTCGGCGCCACCTTCCCGCGCCTTTCGATGGGCATGACGAACGACTACCGCGTCGCGGTCGAGGAAGGCGCCACGTGGATCCGCCTCGGGACCCTCCTCTTCGGCGAGCGTCCGAAAGCGCGCCCGACGCCGCCTTCGGACTCCGACGATTGTAACCTTTCGTTCACGCTCGTGTAGACAGGATAAAACCCTCACCTCTAAAAAGGAAAGGCCATGCCACTCAACGTAACCGATGCTTACAGCGCCCAGTTCGACCAGTTCGTGCAATTCGCCAACCGGCAGGCGAACGCCGCCAAGTCCACGACGGTTGCCCGCTTGGATTCGTCCGACGGCACGCTCGCCACGCGGACGATCTCGAGCACGACCGACGACAAGGTGCACGCCCTCAAACGCTCCGCCGACACCAAGGCCGCGAACAACGCCGTCCGCGACATCTTCAAGAAGGCCGTCGCCGACATGTTCGGCGGCGAAAGCCGCATCCCCGAAAGCGTCCGCAAGGCGATGACGATGAAGGACTACAACGTCGGCAAGCCGCTCACGGCGCGCCGAATCATTGCCGTGAAGGCCGCCGTCGACGCCTACCTCTCGTACGGCAACGTAGATTTCTTCTCGAAACAGGCGAACGTCGACCTCGCCGCGCGGTATGGCTACACCGCCGCCGAGCTGCCAAAGATCAACCGGGCGATCAATCTCTTTATGGCCGCAAACCCTGGCGTCACCCAAGACCAGGCCATCCTCGAGACGATGACGCCCGGCAGGCCGGCCAACCGGCTGATGGGATACGGCGGACGTTTCATGGAGACTCCAAAATCCTTCGCCCAGGGCTTGAAGCTGATTCACGATTTCGAGGAATGGCACGCCGATCTCAAGGCGCAAACCCACTATACCGGCCAACGGACCAGCCTGACGGCCATTAATCAGCATGGCGACCTTGGCGAGACGCCCATCGGTCTTGAAACCTTCGTGTTCGAAGAACTGGCGGCCAATCGCAACCTCAACCTTTTCGGGAAACCGGAGGAGGTCTTCGGAATGAAGAACAACCCGGCGACGCGGTTCTTCGGACGAAACCTCCATGCCAGCAACACCTTCACGTTCCTGCAGATGCCGCAGGAGAAACGCTCGATATTCTATCAATGCGCGGATCTCCTCTTTCCCCTCAAGAAATCGATCAACGACGCGAACGGCGGCATAAGGTCTGGGGCATTCTCGACGGCCCGGATTCTCCGCCATTTCGACGAGCTGGAAAGGCTGCACGCAAAAGGACAGCTCACGCAAAAGACTCTTCTGGCCACTTGTTTCCCTGACATTCCGTCAATCTCGACCAAAAATCCAGATGTCGCGTTCAACACATATCTTCAGGGTCTTCCGGCAAAGCTTACCGCCCATATCGAGAAACAGACCGGGATGGAATTCAGCCCAACGAATACGCAAGGCGCCATGCTCTACGCCACGATCGGAATGTTCATCAACCAATCGGGCCTGACATTCGAACAGGCGTGCGACTTCGCCGAAAGAGGCGCGACGCCCCCTCCCTCAAACCTTGAGGTGCCGTTTTCCTGCAAGCTTGGCGGGATTGTCGATCCCCAGTGCGGACTGGAGACGCTAACCAAGGACTTCAACCGTGCCGACGGCTACGCGCGCAGCGACGATCCGCAGAAAAGGCAGCTCGTACAGAATTCCCGATTCGTCGTCAACCTTCCAGGTGCACGACAGATCGAATTCCCGCCAACATCGGCAAGCGATCCAGCCTATAAGACGAGGATGCAGAACCTTTACGGACAACTGCAGACGCTCTGCGGACAGGCGCATCCGCGCCAGCTCAACGCGCTCCTCTTTTCGATGGGGCAGGGCGCGCTGTCGCCGCTGAGGAACGGTTTCCCGGCCTTGGGAATCATCTGCAACGAGCATTCGCCCGTCACCTTCACGCTTTCGCACGACGACGACACCGGCTCCGTCACGGTCCGATACGACAGTCCCCAGGGATGCCCGGTCACGTTCAACTGGACGACGACCATCGACATCGCGGGACGCGTATCCACGACTCCGATACAAATCACCGGCCAGCCGACGCCCTGAACTTACGACCACAATAAGCAAAAGAACGACGCATGAAAACGCTTCTCGGAATCGACTACGGTACCGGCGGGTGCAAGGTAACGGTACTCGGCACGGACGGATCGTTCGTGGGCGAGGCATCGGTGGAATACACGACGTACCACGACCATCCCGGCTGGTCGGAGCAGGAGCCCCAAGACTGGTGGGACGCGCTCTGCGCCGCCCTGCGCAAGTTGAAGGACAAGGGCGTGGACCTCTCGTCAATCGCCGCCGCCGCGCTTGACGGCTCCACGCACAACGCCGTGCTGATGGACGCCGCCTACCGCCCGATCCGCCGCACGATCATGTGGACCGACCAGCGCGCCGTGGACGAGTGCGCCATGCTGCGCGAGACGATGGGCGAGAAGATATTCCAGACCGCCTACCAGATGCCCGCCCCCACGTGGACCCTCCCGCAGCTCATGTGGCTGAAGGCGCACGAGCCAGAGGTACTCGCCCGAACCGAGCATGTCCTCTTCGTGAAGGACTACGTGCGCTACCTTCTCACCGGCCACGCCGCCACCGACCGCATCGAGGCCCAGGGCACGCTCTTCTTCAACATGGCGAAGATGGAGTGGGACGAGGAATTGGTCATGATGGCCGGTCTGCGACCGGCCAATCTCCCACCCTTCATCGCCCCCACCGACGTGGCCGGGCACGTGACGGCCTCGGCCGCCGCCGCGACCGGTCTCCCGGAGGGTCTGCCCGTGGTGTGCGGCTCGAGCGACAGCGCCGTGGAGGACTACGGCGCGGGCGCGGTGGAGCCTGGCGACCTGATCCTCAAGCTCGCCACCGCCGGCAACGTGAACTCCATGACGGCAGCGGCGCATCCCCACCCCAAGACGCTCACCTACTCGCATGTCGTCCCCGGCATGTGGTACAGCGTGAGCGCCACCAACGCGGCCGCCCTCTGCCAGCGCTGGATGCGCGACGCCTGGGGATTCGCGGATTACGGCACGATGGACAAGGATGCCTCCACGTCCCCCATCGGCGCGAACGGCATGTTCTTCCATCCCTACCTCCAGGGCGAGCGTTGTCCGTATTGGGACCCTGCCTTGCGCGCGAGCTTTACGGGCGTCTCCATCGCCTCCACGCGCGGAGACTTCTGCCGTGCGCTGCTGGAAGGCGTGGCGTTTTCCCTGCGCGACTGCTACGGCACGCTTCAGGAGATGGACCTGCCCGTCACGCGCATCTTCCTCATCGGCGGCGGCGCGCGCTCGAAGCTGTGGAGCGAAATCGTCTGCAACGTCTTCAACCGCCCCGTCGCGGTCCCCGTGCCTGGCGACGCAAGCTTCGGCGCGTGCCTCCTCGCAGGCACGGGCATCGGCGTGTTCTCCGACGTGAAGGACGCCGTGGCGAAGTGCCTGCACGTGGATCGCACGATTGAACCTGCCCCCGCCGCCGCCGCGCAGTACGACAGGCTCTACGCCGTCTACCGCCAGATCCACGACGCGCTTGCGCCCGTCTACAGGTCCGCGCCTGCGCCGCGTTGACGGGAAATGAGTAATTTAGTAGAATCGTCGCAACAAAACGAAGGAGTGTTTTCGATGCGGAGAAGATCGTTTCTGACATTGGGCGCGGCAGGCCTCGCGATGGCCGGCTGCACGACGGGGAAGGCGACGCGGCAAGCGACGACGGCCGTTTTCAAGGCGCCGGGCGGCGGCGACCCGCGGATGCGCGGTCCCTTCCCGATCATGTCCACGCCCTTCAACGAAGACGGTTCCGTGGACTACGAGTCTCTTGGCAAAGCCGTGGCGTGGGTCTCAGACAGCGGTTGCCCAGGCGTGATCTGGTGCCAGTCGAACGACGCGGTGGACCTGCTGACGTTCGATGAGAAGGTCAAGGGCTACGAGGCGTGCGCCCAGGCGATGCAGGGCAAGCCCGCGATGATGACGTTCGGCTGCAACGGCACGCGCGCGACCATGCTGCGCGAGGCAAAGGCCATCGAGGAGGTCGCCCGAAAGTATCCCCGCGCGAACATCGCCATGATCTCGCGCCCGCCGGACGACGGCAAGACGGAAGCCGACGTGCGCGCGTACTTCGAGGCGCTCGCCGCCGTCGCCACGCGACCCGTCATTATCCAGACGCACGTGAACAAGACGTGCCCCGACCCCTCGGTTGCGCTTCTCATCGAGCTGGCGAAAAAGCATCCGACGATTTTCGGCTACATCAAGGAGGAGAGCGGCGGCGCCGCCGCAAACGACCGCATGATCGAGGAGAACAAGGCGAAGCCCGTCATCCACACCGTCTTCAGCGCGTGGGGCGGATGGCAGTGGCTCTACCAGAGCCGCCGTTGCGGCTCCGAGGGCCTCGTCACCGAACGGTGCGCCTACGCACCCCTCCTCGCCCACATCTGGCGGGAGATGGAATCACGCGACGCAAAGGGCACGCTCACGCAGTCCTACGCTCTCCTCCGGCTCATGATCGACCAGCGCAACATGCCCACCGCCCTGCGCGGCTACTCGCTCTACTACTTCCAGAAGCTCGGCCTCTTCAAGACAACCGTCTCTCGCCAGTACCAGAAGGCGAAGAAAGGCGAGGAAGGCACCACTGCCGTCGGCGACAACCGCAAGTGGCGTCTGGAGAAACTGACGCTGACCGACCTTCAGAAGGCTGAACTCGACGAGTGCTACGCGGACATGATGCGTTTCGTCAGGGAACACGGCTGAGGCATAGCCCCAGCGTCAATCCGAGGGCGACGGCGATGCATTCCGGCGACACGAGAATCGCGCCGGCCGTCGCAAGAAGCGAACAGGCCACATAAAGTCCTGCCGGCGCGGGACGCGAGACGGCTGACATCACGCGAAACCGGTTGGCGTCAACCGGATCGACGTAGAGGCGAACCTTTCGCCGTTGTCGCCGTGACCACAAGACGAGCGGCACGGGATGTTCGGGTATCCAGCGACGGCGCAAGTCCATTTTTTTCGTCCGATGGCCTTCCACGGAAACGGCCATCTCCCCTTCCGGCGTGAAGTCGAGCGCGATCGCGCGGTTTTCCCCGTTCGCCGCCTCGATCACGAGCCGCATCCGCTCGGGCCGCTCGTCGAGCCGACGCGCCACCTCGGCCAGATAACCTGCGATCGCCGCCGGGGTCGGATCGTCGGGATCGACCACGATTCGCACCGGCAGACCCCACCGCCGCAGCCGCCACCAGCTGACGGCGAACGGCAGCGCGAAACAAACCGCAAACAGAATCGCGCTCACAGCAAGCCGCATCGCGCGAGCACCTTTCGCGTGGCCGTCGCAAGCGGCACGGCATTCGGATCCACAAACCGCGCCGTGTGCGTGGCGCGCATCACGGACATCTCCAGCCGAAAATGCGAGAATACCTGCACCTGCTCGCCCGCCGGCTCCACCGACGGCAGCTCCCACAGGCCCTTCAGCAAGCCGCCCTCGCGGTTCTCCACGAGCAAGACCTTCCCCTTCCCGTCCGTCACCACCGCTGCCGTCAACTTGCGCACGGGCAACGGCTTCTTTTCGGCCCGGCGCGGGTAGTCGGCCTGCACACCCGCCTTGCGCGCGGCGCACGCGCGCGCGAGCGGGCATTCCCCGCAGGATGGATTCGCCGGCGTGCAGACGAGCGCGCCAAGTTCCATCATCGCCTGGTTGAAGTCGCCCGGCGCGTCCGTCCGCGCGATGTGCGGCTGAAGGCGCTCGGCCAGCCGCGCGCGTGCCGGCAGCTTGCGGAAGTCGTCGCCCAGCCGCCAATAGCGCGCGAAAACGCGCGCCACGTTGCCGTCCACCACCGGCACCTTCTCGCCCGCCAGCACGGAGGCGAGCGCGGCCGCCGTGTACGGCCCCACGCCGGGAATCGCGGACCACTCCGCCGCCGTCCGCGGCCAGCCGGTCGCCGCGATCTGCCTTGCCGCCTTGTGGAGATTGCGCGCGCGGGCGTAGTAGCCCATCCCCTCCCACGCCTTCAGCACGTCGCGCTCGTCCGCCGTCGCGAGCGCCTCCACGGAAGGGAATTTCTCCAGGAAACGCTCAAAGTACGGCAGCACGGTCTGGTAGGTCGTCTGCTGCATCATGATTTCGCTCAGCCAGCAGGCGTACGGCGCGGGCGACGCGCGCCACGGCATCGGCCGCTTCGCGCGGGCGAACCACTGCAGCAGTTCCTTCGTCATCTTGATCTTAGCGGTTGATCTTGTCGAGCGCGTCCACCATCAGCTTGCGCGCGTGCTCGTCGCGGAGCTTGGAGGTCTGGCTGCCGAGCACGACCACGATGGCGCGCTTGCCGTTGCGGCTGCCGGTGAGGACGATGGACGATCCGCCGGCGTCGATGTAGCCGGTCTTGAGTCCGTCGACCTCGCTCTCGCCCTTCTCGTTGAGGATCTTCTTCTTGTCCTTCACGAGGATGTTGTTGTGGTTCACGAAGCGGAGCGGCTGGCCCGCGCCGTCGGTGACGGTGCAGATCTTCGTCTTCGTGAAACGGAACACCTCGGGCATCGTCACGAGCTTGCGGGCGAGCTTGACGAGATCGCGGCAGGTGGAGGTGTCGAACGGGCGCTTCGAGCCTGGCTTGGGCGGATAGCCGTTCGGCGTCTCGTAGTGCGTGTTCGCCATGCCGAGCTTCTGCGCGCGATTGTTCATGCGCAGCACGAACGCCTGCAGGTCGCCCGGCTGGATCTCGCGTCCCGCGTTTTTCGCGGTGGAGTTCTCGGCGAGCAGCACGGCGGCGTCGTTCGCGCTCTTCACCATGATCGAGAGCAGCAGATCGTCCACGGTCATCGACTGTCCGGGCCGCAAGCCCACGACGCTCGGCTTCTCCTGGCTGCAGCGGACGGACGCCGTCACGCGCGTGGTAGGGTCGTACTTCATCGCGTGCATGTCTTCCAGCACGAGCAGGAGCGTCATCAGCTTCGTCACGCTTGCCGGCCGCGCGACGACGTCCGCGTGGTCCTCGAAGAGCACCTTGCCCGTCTGCGCGTCCACGGCGATCGCGCCCACGTAGGGCGTCTTGCGGAACGCCGTCTCCGGCAACGGTCCCGCCACTGCCACGCCCATCGCCATCAGCCCGACCAGTCCTGCCAGCTTTCTCATCTCTTGCTCCTTGATGTGTCTTGGAAGTCGTATTTTAGCATAATTTCGCTTCACGCGCGCGACATCCCGCGTTGCTTCGCAATGTTTTTGACCAACGATTTTCGAGAGCGCAAACAAGCGGCAACGGGGGTTCTACCCGCTGCCGCTTGTCCTTATGCCGATCTGGGCATCGCTACTCGACGCGCGTCGCAACGAGGCTGCCGCCGTCCCAGGCCAGGCGATAGACCTCGCCCTCCTCGGTCGCGAGGATGAGCGCGCCGTCGGCGACCGCGGCCTCGCACGCGCGCGTCACGCCGCCGTCAGCCGTCCACGTCACGAGGAAGGCCGTCTCCAGCCCCTCGTCCAGCGTCAGCGCGAACGTGCCCTCGCCGTCCGCAAAGACGCCCGTCAGCTCGCCCGGCGCGAACAGCTCGTCATCCGCCGGAACCGCAACGGCGCGTGACGCCTTCCGCGCCGCCGCGTTCGCGTTCGAGTTCGGCTTCCAGTTCGCGTACGCCGTCACGTTCCCCGCGTAGATCCACGTCGCAGAGGACGCGCCCTTCACGTACGACCCGTTCCAGTACAGGCCGTTCGCCGCGCGCCCCTGCGCGTCGAACAGGATCTTCCCGTCCTTGTCGTACCAGCCCGTCAGCACGTAGCCCTCGCGCGTCGGCTTGTGCACGGACGCGGCCGCCTGGTTCGTGTTCTTCCCCGTCTCCACCGTCGCCGTCCCCAGCGTCTTCCCGCCGCCGTAGAACGTCACCGTATGCTTGATCCCAGCCTGCGCCCAGTACGCGTACGCCGTCACGTTCCCCGCGTACTTCCACGTCGCGGAGGACGTGCCCTTCACGTACGACCCGTTCCAGTACGTGCCGTTCGCCGCGTAGCCCTGCGCGTCGAACAGGATCTTACCGTCCTTGTCGTACCACCCGGTCAGCACGTAGCCCTCGCGCGTCGGCTTGTGCACGGACGCGGCGGCCTGACAGGTGTTCTTCCCCATCTCCACCTTCGCGCTCCCAAGCGTCTTGCCGCCGCCGTAGAACGTCACCACGTACGTCTGGGCCGGGGCCGGCGCCCAGTGCGCGTACGCCGTCACGTTCCCCGCGTAGATCCACGTCGCCGAGGACGAGCCCTTGACGTATGCCCCCTTCCAGTACTCCCCGTTCGCCGCGTAGCCCTGCGCGTCGAACAGGATCTTCCCGTCCTTGTCGTACCACCCGGTCAGCACGTAGC
>CAMNLN010000022.1 GCA_946543025.1 uncultured Verrucomicrobiota bacterium | reverse complement strand
CACGCTCATGCTGATAACCTTCTTCCTGTAGCCGTCAATTTTACCATATTTCCCGCCCCCTGCCTATACCCAGACAGTTCTCAAAGGATTCCCCATTATCCCTCCACATGATGCGCATGAAATCAGATTTTCTTGGTAAACCCAGCCATGGAACTGGCGAAGCACGCTCCTCAATCAAAGCCGTGCGATCAATCTCTGCAGTTCAGACATGGCGCTTGCCAACTGTTCAAGTTCTTCGCCTAGAGGTTGGCGAAGGGATTGCAGACGAAGCCGCCACCGCCCGAAGGCCGTCGAGGCCGGTTGTCCATGCGCCCTCTGTCAGACCGACTTCCGCCGCTGGAATAGCCACCGCCGGGCTTCCGCGCGGACGGCGACGAACGCGCGCTGAGGCTCACGCGATTGCGGGCCTTGTCCACGCCAATCACACGCACCTTGATACGGTCGCCTGCCTTCACCACTTCCGCCGGATCGCGGATGAAGCGGTCTGCCAGCTCCGACACGTGCACCAACCCGTCCTGATGGATGCCGATGTCCACGAACGCACCGAACGCCGTCACGTTCGTGACCACGCCCTCCAGCGTCATGCCCTCGTGCACGTCGTCGATCGTCGTCACGTCGTCGCGGAAGGCAGGTTTCTCGAAGACGGCGCGCGGATCGCGACCGGGCTTCTTCAGCTCCGAGACGATGTCTTTCAATGTCGGCTCGCCCACGTCGTTCGTGATATATTTTCGCACGTCGATCTTGTCGGCCAACGCGGCGTTTCCAACCAACGCCGCCACGTCCACCCCTAGATCCGAAGCCATCGTCTGCACGAGCGCGTAGCGCTCCGGATGGACGGCCGAGGCGTCGAGCGGATTTGCCGCCCCGCGGATGCGTAGGAAGCCGGCGGACTGCTCGAACGCCTTGGGGCCGAGTCCCGTCACCTTCTTTAGGTCGCTCCGGCTCCTGAACGCGCCGTTTGCGTTGCGCCACGCCACGATCCGCTTGGCGAGAGACTCGCCGATGCCGGAGACGCGCGTGAGGAGCGGCGCCGAGGCCGTGTTCAGCTCCACGCCAACCTTGTTCACGCAGCTCACCACCACCTCGTCGAGCTTCGCGCCGAGGAGCGGCTGGTGCACGTCGTGCTGGTACTGGCCCACGCCGATCGCCTTCGGGTCGATCTTCACGAGTTCCGCGAGAGGATCCTGCAGGCGCCGCCCGATCGAGATTGCGCCGCGCACCGTCAGGTCGAGATCGGGGAATTCGTCGCGCGCCACCTCGCCGGCGGAATAGACGCTCGCACCCGCCTCGCTCACGGAGACGACCATCACGTCCTTTGCGCCCATCAGCTTCAACACGTCGCGCGCGAACGCCTCCGTCTCGCGCCCCGCCGTGCCGTTACCGACGGCGATGGCGTCCGGCTTGTACTTCTGCACGAGCGTGGCGAGGGTCGTCTGGGCCTCGGCCGTACGCTGCATCGGATAGATGACCGTGTTCACGAGGAACTTGCCCGTTTCGTCGAGCATCGCCACCTTGCAGCCTGTGCGGATGCCGGGGTCGATGGCGAGCACGCGCTTTTCGCCCAACGGCGCCGCGAGCAGCAGATGGCGCAGGTTCTCCGCAAAAACCTCCACCGCCGCGCGGTCGGCGGAAAGTTTCTTCTCCACCATCACGTCGATCTCGCAACTCGGCGCGAGCAGACGCTTGTAGGCGTCTTCGGCGGCAAGACGCACCTGCTCGTTCTCCCTGCCGCCGCGCTCGCGGTTCACGATGGCGAGGACGTCCTCGATGAGCGGCTCCTTGTCCACCGTCAGGCGTACCCACAGGACGCCCTCCTTCTGCCCGCGACGGATGGCAAGGAAACGGTGGCTGGGGATGTCGGCGATCGGTTCCTGGAAGTCGTAGTACTGCTCGAACTTGGTCGGTTCCGTCGGCTTGGGCGTCACCACCTCGCTCTTCACGACAGCCTTCGTGGCGAACGCCTGCCGCACGAGCCCGCGCACCTCGGCCATGTCGGCGATGCGTTCGGCAATGATGTCGCGCGCGCCCTGCAGATCGTCGGCGGAGGCGGACTGGACTGCCGCGTCGCCCAGGCGATCTCCCCAGATGGCGTCGGCCAGCGGCTCAAGCCCCTTCTCCTTGGCGATCATCGCGCGTGTGCGACGCTTCGGCTTGTAGGGCTGGTAGAGGTCCTCGAGCGCGGCTTTCTGCTGGCAATCCTCGATCTTCGCGCGCAGCTCGTCCGTGAGCTTGCCCTGCTCGTCGATGGACTTCAGGATCGCGGCGCGGCGCTCCTCCAGCTCGCCGTAATAGGTAAGCCGTTCCTGGATTTGGGAAATCTGCACCTCGTCCAGGTTGCCGTGCGCCTCCTTGCGGTATCGGGCGATGAACGGAATCGTGTTCCCCTCCGCGAACAGCTTCGCCACGGCGGCGATCTGTCCCGCTGAAATCTTCAGTTCGGCAGAGAGGCGCGGAAGCACCTTCGCCATGTTCATGTCTGTCGTCATTTCTTGTATATGCCTTTCGCAGTCTTTTTCCCTGTCCGCATGCTTGCTACCACAGATGCCGGTCGTTGTCCTGGAGCCGGATCTTGAAAAGGCGGCACGGCTGAGTATCCTTCATCTCAAGAACCCATGCGGGGAACGAGAGACGGAAGACGCCGTTTGAGCGCACGTAGTCGGCGAGGTCGACCGTGAAGCCCTCTTCCTCATGGCAGAACCAAGGGCCCCAATCGTCGCTCTCGTACCATTTCCCCGTGTCCTCGTCCGCAAGAATCTGGAAGAATCCGAAAGCGCGCGCAAGAGGTGTCGCGACGATGTGCGATCCTTCGGAAGGAATCACCCGTCCCGTGATCGTGCTGTTCACAGGATCGATCCCGAGGAACTCGACGCTCGGCATCTTGTAGTAGAACGTGATGTCGGCACCGCGTTGGCTCTCCTTGGCGGCAGGCGAGATCCCCAGATGGGCACATGCGCAGACAGCCGACACGGGCTCCGCTACTTCTGAAAACGGCGGATATCCTTCGCTAAATCGGACGCTCTCCTTCGATTCGTAGTCGTGCCAGTCGAGCGTACGCATGAGCGACGATTTCGTATCGACGTCATCCCTGTCGATATCGGCAGAAAGCACCATGTCAGGACCGTCGCGCGTGATGACGCAGTCCGAGGGGAACGCGCCGTCCTCGACAACCGTCCCCCAAGGTATGCTGACGGACTTCAGCGAACCGCAACCTTGGAACGAATTCCTGGCAATCAGAGCGACGCTCGGCGGAATTGTCACGGTCTTGAGATTCGGATTTGAAACGAATGCGTTATGGTCGATCCGTGTCACGCCCGAACCGATGACAAGTTTAGCGATTGACGTCGAGGCGAACGCAGAACGCCCGAACGCCAGAGCGCCGCCGCCAATCCGGATTTCTCCCAACGAAGCACAGCCGGCGACAATGCGCGCACCGACGTTCGTCACGGAAGACGGCAGTTCAAGCTCGGACAACGACAAGCACTCCGCAAACGCACAAGCGCCAATGCTTTCGATCGTGTCGGGAATCGTGATTCGCGTTATTCGCCGGCAGCCTGTGAATGCATCTCGCCTGATTGCCCTGATCGGCTTGCCATCTATTTCCGGCGGTATTACGATCCATCCTTCCGTCTCTTCGGGAACACATTGCGTGTCAAGTTCCAGCCAGTCGCCGTGGTCGATGGTCGTGAAAACAGCTGCTGATGGAACAGGGGCGCCTGCCGTTACCGTCAACACGCCTTGCTGGTCGCACACGGCGCTGTCGAGAACAACGAGCCGGGCATTCTCGTCCAGCGCGATCGACATGTAGCCGTACCATGTCTTATGCTGGCTCTTGTACCAGTTGTAGAACTCGAACACGAACGGCTGCATCTTGCCGGAGACGGCCGCATTGCGGTTGGTGAAGACATTGTCCGTCAAGAGATGCCGTTCCGGTTGGGCCTTGACGATGCGGGCATCGTCGCCCTCGGTGAAATGGATGCAAACCTCCCATTCGTTAGACTTGCATTTGTCTACCGCAAAATCTATTCCGCCAAGTCCATCTGCCGTACAGACAAGATGCGGGATGTGCCCGTCGACGATCCTAAAACAGTCCCTGTAGATCGTCGCCCCGGTCGGCACGTCAGGTTCATCAGGCTCGTCCGGCTCGACGACCGATGGCGCGCCGTATGCGTAGCTGTCGACTGCCGCCCCTTCTGCGATGTCGATCCTGGTCAGGTTCGGGCAGGACGCGAACGCATAGGCCCTGATGGAACATGATGAGGACAGCACCGTCAGCGACTGGAGCGATGCGCATTCGCTGAAAGCGTAGGTGTCGACAAGGGAGGTAGAGGCAGGCAGGACGAGCTCGCCGACGCGCGTGCGCATGAAAGCCTTAGAACCAATCGTCTCAAGGCCAGCCGCAAACGAAAGCGTACCGCCGATCGCGCAGTAGAAGAACGCGCGCTCGCCGATCGCCTTCAGCGTCGAGGGGAATCTGACCGCCGAAAGGTTCATGCACATGTCGAACGCCGAATTTCCGATCGATTCCACGCCCTCCGGGATATCGATGCTCGTCAAATCCCTCCGGCCATCGAATACGCATTCGCCGATCCTCTTGATGCCGGGCGGGATTACGACAGGCTTCCGCCCGTGAGGCCATGCGACGAGCTCCTCCCCCGTGATGTCGTACAGGATGCCGTTCATGGACCTGTATCGCGCGTTTCCTGCCTCGACCTCGATATTCGTCAAGCTTGAGCAGCCGACGAAATTCACCGGATCAATCGTACGGACACCGGCAGGCAAGACAATCGTCCCGAGAGACGGGCAGCTGTTGAAGATGTCATTGACAGCCGTCAGGCCCGGCGGCAACTCCAGAGCCGCGAGCGAGGCGCACTTGTTG
Source organism: uncultured Verrucomicrobiota bacterium (assembly GCA_946543025.1). Classification (GTDB taxonomy): domain Bacteria; phylum Verrucomicrobiota; class Kiritimatiellia; order RFP12; family UBA1067; genus RUG572. Next base: position 14,201 of record CAMNLN010000022.1, on the reverse strand, counting down.
AAGGCATAGTTGCCGATGTCCGTCACCGAGTCCGGGATGCGGACCGTCCGCAGGTTGTCGCAGTCCAGAAACGCGGAAACGCCGATGCTCGTCACGCCGGATGGGATCTCGACTTCCGTCAGGCTGTCGCAATTGTAGCAGGTCATCGTATCGAGCGCCGTAAGATTCTTCGAGAACTTGACGCGCGTCATGCTTTTGCAGCCCCAGAACATTTCGTGCCCCATCGACGTGACGGAATCCGGGAGGATTCCTTCCCGAAGGCTCTCGCAACTGGCGAACACGCCGTTCCCCATCGTCTTGAGCGTCGACGGGAGCGTCACGGACACAAGTCCCGTGCATCCCCTGCACATGTAGAAGTCAATCGATTCGACGCCTTCGGGTATCGTGAGCGACGTGATGCCCGTCATCTGGAAGAACGCATAGCTCCCGATGGCCGTGACGGGGCATCCGCCAAGCGTGCTTGGAACTTCCACCGCGCCGACGGTTTTCGGATCGATTGCCGTCTGCATGTTCCAGCTTGTGACGGTGGCACCGCCGTCCACGATCGCATAAGACCACGTAAGGCCAGCCACAGTCTCCGTTCGCAGGTCTTGCGGCCCGATGTAGGCAAACGCAAACATGTCCGCAGCAGCAAACACTGCGGCGAACAACCTCCTCGCAAGAAAATTGCTTCTGCCTGACATAGCTCAGAATATTTGTCATGTCCGACCACTCGGCCGGACGGCAAACATTGTACCAAATCCTTCCCTATTCGTGGAAATCGCCGTCCTGCGGCGGACCGGGCGGGCAGGCCGCCAGGTCGGCCATCGCGGCCGCGATTCGGCCGACGGTCGCCGCGTCCGAGACGAGCGGCGGCATCGCGTAGATGAAGTTGCAGAACGGCCGCAGCCACACGCCATGCGCGTCGATCACGCGTTCGATGTCGGCCCGCGCCGGCAGGCGCCTCGCCTCCACAACGGCCGCCGCGCCCAGCACGCGCACGCCCGCCACGTTCGGCAGCGCGGCAAGCGGCGCAAGCGTCGCCTTGAACTGAGATTCGATTCGCCGCACGTTCGCCGCGTAGTCCGCCGCCGCAAAGAGGTCGAGCGACGCGATAGCCGCCGCGCACGCGAGGGGGTTTGCCATGTACGTGGGTCCGTGCATGAAAGCGGACGGCGTACCGTGCGAGATCGTCTCCGCCACCTCGCCGGACGCGATCGTCGCCGCGAGCGTCACATGTCCGCCCGTCAATGCCTTGCCAACCGTCATGACGTCCGGCGCGACGCCCGCATGGTCCTGCGCCCAGCGCGGTCCCGTGCGGTGAAGCCCGGCCGCGATCTCGTCGAAAATCAGCAGTATGCCTTTCTCGTCGCACAGGCGGCGCAGCTCGCGCAGGTACTGCGGATGGTAGAAGTTCATCGCGTTCGCCGCCTGGAAGATCGGCTCGCAGATGACGGCCGCGATCTCGTCTTCATGTTCCTCCACGACATGCAGCATCGAGGCGAAGTCCGCCGCGTCCCATTCGCCGCCGAACGGCACGGACGGCTTCTCGGCGAAGAAGTGACGCGTCATGATGTCGCGGAAAAGGACGTGCATGCCGTCCGGATCGGAGAGCGCCATCGCAAGCGACGTGTCTCCGTGATAGCCGCCCTTGAGCGCCACGAGCTTCGCGCGCCTCGGACGCCCCTTCGCGCGCTGGTACTGCACGGCCATCTTGGCCGCCACCTCCACGGAGATCGACCCCGAGTCCGCGAAGAACACGCGGTCCAGGCCCGGCGGCGTCAGCGCTGACAGACGCCTCGCCAGCTCGATCGCCGGCCCGTGCGTGAAGCCGCCGAACATCACATGGCACATCTTTTCGCCCTGGCGGCGGATCGCCTCGACGAGGACGGGGTGGTTGTGCCCGTGCGCCGCGCACCACCAGCTGGAGACGGCGTCGATCAGCCGCCGCCCGTCGGCCAGCTCGATCTCCACGCCCTTCGCCGCGCGCGCCAGGCGCACGGGCGGCGGATCATTCAGCGAGGCGTAGGGATGCCAGACGTGCGTCCGGTCGAACGCAAGGTCCGCTTCGACGTTTCGTCCGTTCATCTAGCGCAACGCGTTGACGGCGATGCCGTCCATATCGTCAAAAACCTGGTTCTCGCCGCCCATCGCCCAGCAGAACGTATAGGCGCGCGTACCGACGCCCGCGTGGATGGACCACATCGGGCTGACGACCACGTCGTGGTTGTGCATCGCGAGGTGGCGCGTCTCGTCGCCCGTGCCCATGAAGTGGAAGACGGTCGCGTCGTCGTCGATGTCGAAGTACATGTACATCTCCGTGCGGCGCTCGTGCGTGTGCGCGGGCATCGTGTTCCAGTTGCTGCCCGGCTCCAGGCGCGTGAAGCCCATCACGAGCTGGCAGCTGTCGCACTTGCCGGGAAGGATGAACTGGTGGATCGTCCGCACGTTGCAGTCTTCCGTCGTGCCGAGGTGGCGATGGTTCGCGTCCTCGAACTTGATCAGCTTGGTGGGATATTCCTTGTGCGCGGGATAGCTTGCCAGATAGAACGCGGCCGGCTTCTTCGCCGACTTCGAGGCGAACGTCACCTTCCTCGCGCCTTTGCCGACATACAGCACGTCCAGCGGGCGCAACACGTACTTCGTGCCGTCCACGGTGACGGTGCCTTCGCCGCCCACGTTGAGGACGCCCAGCTCGCGCCGCTCGCAGAAGCAGTCGCTCGCCAGCTCCTTGCCCGCCGGCAGGGAGAGCGTCTTGCCCGTGGGCACCGCGAAGCCCGCGATGCCGCGCTCCACCTCGCAGTACATCAGGTTCACCTTGCCGGGCTGGTAGAGGGCCGTGTTCAGGAACGCGTCGCGCAGCTCCTGCGTCGTCATGCGCCTGTATTCGTTCTTTCCGACCGTATAGCGTACGTCCATTTTCTTCGTCCTTTCGGTTCCTCAGCGCTGCACGCGGCCGGAGGCGTTGCCGGCGGCAAGCGCCTTGACCTCGGCCACGCTCATCATGTTGAAGTCGTGCTCGATGGAGTGCTTCAGGCAGGACGCCGCCACGGCGTAGTTGATCGCGTCCTGCGTCCCGTACCCGTTCGCGAGAGCGTAGATGAGGCCGCCGCCGAACGAGTCGCCGCCGCCCACGCGGTCGACGATCGTGATGTCGTACTCCGGCGAGAAGCAGGCGTCCTTGCCGTCCCACAGCATGCCGGCCCACAGGTTGCGCGTGGCGGAAAGGCTCGTGCGTAGCGTGATCGCCACGTGGCGGCAGCCGAAACGCTCCTGGAGCTGGCGCGCCACAGAGACGTACCCGTCCTTGTTCAGCTTGCCGGAATCGACGTCCGTACCCGCCGCGCGGATGCCGAACACGTCGGCCGCGTCGGCCTCGTTGGCGATGCAGACGTCCACGAACGGCACGAGCTTCGCCATCGTCTCGCCGGCCTGCTCGCGCGTCCAGAGCTTGCCGCGGTAGTTGAGGTCGCAGCTCACCGTGATGCCCTTCGCCTTGCAGGCCTCAAGCGCGTCGAGGCAGATCGCGGGGTTCTCGCCGCCGAGGGCCGGGGTGATGCCCGTGAAGTGGAACCAGCTCGCGCCGTCGAGAATCTTGTCCCAGTCGAAGTCCGTACGCTTCGCAAGGGCGATGGATGAGCCCGCGCGGTCGTAGATCACCTTGGAGGCGCGCTGCGAGGCGCCCTTCTCCACGAAGTAGATGCCGAGGCGCGGCCCGCCCCATACGACGTCGCGCGTATCGACGCCGAACTGGCGGAGCGTGTTGCGCGCCGCGCGGCCGAGGTCGTTGTCGGGCAGCTTCGTGACGTACGACGCATCCATGCCGTAGTTCGCGAGCGACACGGCTACGTTCGCCTCGCCGCCCGCGTAGGACGCCTCGAACCGCGCCGCCTGCGTGAACCGCAGGTACCCTTCCGGGTTCAAGCGCATCATGATCTCGCCGAAGCAAACAATTCTCTTCTCCATAGTAACTAACCTCTAATCTCTAACAACTAACCACTAGCCACTAGGCCCGCGCATTCGTCACCAGTTCCCGCGCGACCTGCTCGATCTTGTCCCACGCGCCGGCGGCGATGAGGTCCTTGTTCGTAAGGACGCCGCTCACGCCCGCGCCCACGCAGCCGACCTTCATGTAGTCCGCGATGTTGTCCGGCGTAATGCCGCCCACCGCCAGCAGCGGGATGTGCGGCAACGGCGCGCGGAGGGCCTTCACGTAGCTCGGGCCGAGGGCCGTGACGGGAAAGAGCTTCACGAACGACGCGCCCGCTTCGTACGCGGACACCACCTCCGTGGGCGTGAACGCGCCGGGGATCGCCACCAAATCCATCTTCACCGCCTCGCGGATCAAGTCCGTGTTCACGCTGGGCGCGATCATGTAGCGCCCGCCCGCGTCGGCGGCCATCTGCAGCTGCTCGCGCGTGAGCACGGTGCCCGCGCCCGCGAACATCTCCCCGGCGAACCGCGTGCTGATCGTGCGGATCGCCTCGGCGGTCTTCGTCCAGCTGGCGGGATCCGCCTGCGGGAACGTCACCTCCACCATGCGGATGCCGCCCTTCAAATAGGCCTCGGCCAACCGTACGCACGTCTCCGGCGGAAAACCGCGGATGATGGCGATGATCTTGGTGTCCAATACGGTACGGATCACTTCGTCGCGTTTCTGGCTCATGTCGTCCTCCGTTTTTCGTCACTTAGTCCTTCTTCAGCAGGAAGCCGCGCTTCAGGATGTCGCCGCCGTCGTACATGTAGAGCGGATCGATCTCCAGCGGCATGTCGGCCGGAACGGCGATGTGGACCTCGCCCTCCAGCTGGCGGCGCCACTTGGCGCGGAGCGCCGCGCGGCACGTCTCCGGCGAGTCCTTGCCGGACGCGTTCTTCACGGGCGCGAACTCGTCGCGGCGATCGAACGCCACCAGCGCCACGCGCTTGGCTTCGGGCAGGATATCGAAGATAAACTTCTCGAACTTGTAGCCGTTCGGGGCGGTCGGCTTGACGATGCGGCCGGCGGCGTTCACCGTGGCGATCTTCTTGTGCGCCAGGTGGAGCGGCATGTCCTTCTCCGCCTCGCGCTCGAGGAACGCGCGGTCGAACACGTGGATGGCAGGCGAGCCGTACTTGAAGTAGAGCTCGCCGTCCTCCGTTCGACGGAAATTCATCTCGCGCGTCATCTCCGTGTACTCGATCATGTCGAAATGTCCGCCGCGGCGGACGACCATGCCCAGCCCCTCGCGCCCGCCGCGCTTGGCGCAGAGCTTCAGCGAGTACTCGGCCTTCTGGAGCACGTGCAGGCCGATGAACGCCGGCTCGGCCACGTTCACGAGCGGATTGTCGACCTGGAAATAGAACAGCGTCTCCACGCCGCGCCTGGCCATGTCCTTGAAACAGCCGTTCGCCTTGAGCGCGGCCAGCATGCCGCCATGGCCGTCCGGGCTCATGAACACGTGCCCCGGCTGGTCGAGGATGATCTTGCCGTCCTCCGTCATGCCCGGCCACATGCCCTGCTTGAAGAAGATGACGTCCTTCTTGTCGAGGCCGTAGTAGCCGTGCTCCTCGAAGTGGGCCACCGTGTCGGCGTAGTTCGCCATGCTCGTCATCACGTAGAACGGGATGCGCGCGTTGTAGCGGCGCGAGAGGGCCAGCACCTTGCGCGCATGGAAGTAGAAGAGCGGCGCGTTCGTGATCGGGCCGATCGGATAGGCACCCTTCGGACCGTCGAAGCCGAGACGCGATCCCTGGCCCCCCGCCACGAGCAGCACACCCACGCGGCCGGCCGCCAGTTCGCGTTCGCCGGCCGCGATCGCCTTCTTCTGCAGCGCCCCCTTGAGGAACGTCACCTCGGGGGCCGTCGGAACGCCTTTCTTCTTCGCGGCCGGCTTCTCGCGGTTCGCCAGCATCTCCCGACATCTCGCCACCTCGCGAAAATCGATCGATTCGATCTGCTCCAGCAGGGCCTTCTGCGCCGCCTTGTCCAGCTTTGTCCAGAACTGCAGCAGGTGATCCTGTCCGTTCTGCTTGAGTACGTCTTTGGCCTGTTCGTAGTTCATGCGTTTCTTCCTTCGGGAAAAATTTCGTTTTATTATACTCCAAATCCCCCCCCGCGTCTAGACGGCCCCGCCCGCTAACGCCTGTAGCTGAGGATCCTGCCGTCCTTGACGACGATGTGGGAATGGGCATAGGCGTCGATGTCGGGCTCGTGCGTGACGACGATTACCGTCTTGCCCTGCTCGTAGAGCTCCTGAAAGAGCTGCATGATCTGGACGGAGGTCTTGGAATCGAGGTTGCCGGTAGGCTCGTCGGCAAGAAGGACGGCGGGGTCGTTCGCGAGGGCGCGGGCGACGGCCACGCGTTGGCGTTGCCCGCCGGAGAGTTCGGCCGGCAGGTGCGTCAGACGGTGTTCCATCTCCACGCGCTCGGCGAGCTCCTTCGCCCGGCGCGTCCGTTCGTCCGGCGGTACGCCCAGGTAGAACATGGGCATCTCGATGTTTTCCAGCACGGTCAGCTGCGGAACGAGGTGGAAACTCTGGAATACGAATCCGAGATTCTTCAGACGGTGGTCGGAAAGCTCGTTGTCCTCCATCCGCGCCACGTCCACGCCGTTGAGCCAGTAGGATCCGGCGGTGGGACGGTCGAGGCAGCCGAGAATGTTGAGGAGCGTGCTCTTGCCGGAGCCGGACGGCCCCATGATCGCCCAATACTCGCCCCTGCGAATTGCGAACGACACGCCGTCCAGCGCCTTCACCGTTTCGCCGCCCACGCTGTAGTAGCGGCAGACGCCGTCAAGGCGCACGACTTCGTCCGTTCTGTCTGCTCCGTTTTCCATTGATTCGCATTATACCATATCGCTTGACGCGCGTCATGGTTTTCGGTAAACTTGACGCAACGAAAGACGCAGACTTCAGAGCCTGTAATCGGAGAAGAGACATGGATACTGGATCGGAAAACGAAAACGGCATGCATCGGCCGCCCTTGCGCATCGCGCTCGTCGGGCTCGGACGGGCGGCGTTGTTCGACCATATTCCCGCCCTGAAGCAACTCCCCGAGCTCTACCAGATCACGGCCGTCTGCGACCTGCTGCGCGAGCGCCGCTCCATCATCGAAAAAGACTACCCCAAGGTCCATACCTACCGGCGCGTGGAGGACATGCTGGACGATCCCGACATCGACCTCGTGGACATCGCGTTGCCGACTACCGACCACCAGTCCGCCGCGCTCGCGTCCTTGAGCCGCGAGAAATACACGGTCGTCGAGTCGCCCCTTGCGCTGACGCATGACGCCGCCACCATCCTCAAGGCCGCCTCGGCCAAGGCGCGCGGCCGCCTCTTCGCCTACACGCCCGGTCTTTTCGCCCCCGACTTCCGCCTCGCGCAAACAGCCCTTGACAATCCGAGCCTTGGCGAAATCTACGAGGTCCGAGTCCGCCGTCAGGACTATCTCCGCCGGGACGACTGGCAGAGCGTCAAGCGGTGCGGCGGCGGCGCGGCCTGGTACGCAGGCCTGGAAGCTGTTCTTCAGGCCGTCTCCCTCATGCGCGCGCAGCCGGCGCAGCTTTGGAGCGAACTCAAGCGCGTCGCGGCCCTCGGCGACGCCGAGGACTTCGCGCACATCGTACTCAAGTCTCGCGGCGAGGTAACGGCCGATATCGAGATCAACGGCGGTCACCTCGCGCCATTTGAGCCGTCATTCGCCGTGCGCGGCTCGCGAGGAGCCTTCACGGTTGCCCCGAACGCCACAGAGGGTTTCTACCATGTCATCGATCCGGGGTTCCACTTCCCGCGCCGCCGCTCAAGCGTCCGCACCCCGCCGCTCGACGACATGCACGAGAACCTCAAGGTCGTCGATGTTCCCGCCACGCTTCCGCCCACGGCCGAAAAGTCTGGCCCTGTCGCGTTTTGGCGGGCGCTGTACGCCACGATCCGGACGGCCGAACCGTTCCCCGTCGCGCTTGACGATGTCGTGGAGGCGATTCGCTACCTGCAGTTGGTCAAGCAGGCATCACCCTTTTCGAAATGAGGAATCGAGACATGTCCGACGAAAAGCTTTTCGTGTCCTTTATCTGTACTTCCTGCCGGCAGGAAATCGAAGCCTCCGCGTCTATGATCGGGCAGACCGTCGAATGTCCAGCCTGCGGTACGCATCTCGTCGTCAAGCCGCCTGAGCAAACGCCCACGCAGGCGCAGCTGGACGCGATGAAGTCGCGCACGATCCGCATCGAACTCTCAGACCTATGAAGGGATCATGCCGTCTGCCGTCCTGATCGTCGCCTCCACGTGCGTCCATGCGGATCCGCAGGAAATACTCCGCATTCAGGACACTGTCACCGCCTTACGCGAGCAGGGCCGCGTCGTCGACGTGCTCGTCCCCCGCATCAACCCGCTCTTGACGGCCACGCTCAATCCAATGGCCCGCATCTTCACCATCCCGAAAGTTCCTTTCATGGACAACCCGCCGCGACGCCCATCCATTCGTCGCTTCGTCACGGCCGTCGTGATGTTCTTCCGCGGCGTGGCGCTTGCGGCACGGCGCGACTACGCCGTCCTGCACGGATTCAACGACGGCGCGCTCGTCGCGCGCGCGATCGATCGCGGCACTGTCCGCCGCTACCCGTACGTGGCGGAAATCCACCGTCCGCTTTCGACGCCTGGTTTCTTCAAGGGCCTCAAGGCGGCGTTCGGCCGCTATCTGGAACACGCGGCGCTTCGCCATGCGTCCGCGATCATCCTTCCTGACGTCGCCACCCTTGAACGCATCGGCGGAAAATTGCCAAAAGCTCGTGTCTCGCTCATCCCCGACCCCCATGCGGAGATCGATCCGGATGCCTTCTCGTTCGGCGAATTCGCGCTCGCGATCGAACACGTTTACGATTATGTGCTAAGGCCTCTTCCCGAGAATTGACCATGACCAAGAAGAAAGTCAAATCCGAAAAAAAAGCCAAAGGCAAGAAGTCGCCGCCAACAAGCCCTCTGCGCAAGGCCGCGCGGATCTTGACGGTCGCCATCCTCATCGTCCTCGTCTCGCTCTGCTGCGTCGGCAACTGGTATGTCCACCATCCCGCCGACTGGCTCGCCGAACGGCAGTCGTTTCTCACCGCGCCGCTCGTCTACTTCGGCGACCGGACGGCATTGCTGACCGACGCGTTCGGCTGGACAGGCCACGACGCCGTCTACGATTCGGACGATCCTGTCCCCAACGGACAAGTCTTCTTCGCCGGCCAACCGCAGCGCGTCGGCGCGCCCGCCCCGGCCGACATTACGGTTCTCCAGCGCGGCGAATTCGCGATCGGCTGGTCGCCTTCACTCAAGCGTCCCGTCTGGGCAGCCTACCATGTCCCTCGCGAAGCCCGTTTCGAGATTGGCAAACGTCCCAACTTCGTCAAAGACCGCAACGTCACGTCCGCCCCCTCTCCTGCGGCCTACACCGGCTCGCGCTATGATCGCGGGCACATGGTGCCAAACCACGCCATCGTCACGCGCTTCGGCCCTGACGAGCAGCGCAAGACGTTCCTCATGACGAACATCGCCCCGCAGGCTCCCGCGCTCAACCGCGGCCCCTGGCGCGAGATGGAGCTGCGCATCGCCGACCTCTGGACGGCGCGCTACGGCGAGATCTGGGTCATCGTAGGCGCGCTCCCCAGCCTGTCCGCTTCCGCGCGCGAGACGATCGCCGCCGGCAACATCGACGTGCCGGAGCGGTACTACATGATCGCCGTCGCGCAGTCAGACGACGGCGTACGTGCCATTGCCGTCCTCCTGCCCCAGTCTACCGACCGTTGGGCCTTCCCCACGCATAACATCGTCACGATTGACGAACTTGAAAAATTGTCCGGCCTTGAGTTTTTTCCCGAAATGCCGTCGTTTCTCAAGCGCCCCCTTCAGGCCGATCGCCCCACGCGTCTCTGGCCGATCCGTTTCCAAGACATACTCAAGCTCATCCTGCTGCGCTTCACGTGATGGTGGACCCGCCGGGACTTGAACCCAGGACCAAGGGATTATGAGTCCCCCGCTCTGACCAACTGAGCTACGGGTCCGCAATTGGTGCCCCTGACAGGACTCGAACCTGCTACCCGCTGCTTAGAAGGCAGCTGCTCTGTCCAGATGAGCTACAGGGGCACTATTTGCCTGTGTTCTTGAGGGTCGTTGGCAAACCATTGACATTTTTCACGCCAACTCGGCAAACTCGCCTCGGAAACGCGTTCATTCTACCATTTCTCCGCCGGCATGGCAAGTCGCTCGACTCAGCCTGGCAACTAAAGCGCCTCCCTCTTTCTGCCAACGCAAAGCGCGTGCGCCGGTTACAATCCCGACACACGCGCTTGCGCCTTTTGCCTGCCTTGCGGCACTCACCCCACCAGGTGGGCACCTTCGGACGGCTTGATGACCGCGCAGGTCGGCTCGTCGCCATGAACGGTCTTGTACGCCTGCTTGATCTGGGCGGCGATCGCATCGGCTGCCTCGGGCTTCACGAGCAGGCAGCAGCTGCCGCCGAACCCGCCGCCGGAAAGGCGCGCGCCGAGCACTTCGGGGATCGCCTTCGCGGCGTCCACGATCGTGTCCAGCTCCTCGCAGGAGTTCTCGAACCAGTTGCGGCTGGACTCGTGCGAGTCGAACATCAGCGCGCCGAAGCCGGCAAGGTCGCCCTTCTCCAACAGCTCCGCGCCCTTCAGCACGCGCTCGTCCTCGCCGATCGGGTGGATGGCGCGCTTGGCCTTCGTCTCGTCGAGGCCGCCGCGGTAGAGCACCCATTCGGCCGTAGAGACGTCGCGCAAGTGCGTCACCGGGTGGCGCAGCACGGCGGCAAAGTGCTTGGCCGCGTCCTCGCACGCCTGACGGCGGCTTGCGTACGCGCCGTCAACGAGCGCGTGCTTCGCGTTCGACTTCACCATCATGAACGCCACGCCATCTCCCATTGAGACGTTCTCGAACTCGCAGGAGCGGAAGTCGCTCTTCACGAGCGCGCCCGCCTTGCCGTAGAGGGACGACGCCTGATCGAGGAGCCCGCACGGGCAGCCGGCGAACGTATGCTCCGCCTTCTGGCCGATCTTCGCGAGCGTCACCTTGTCTTTCTCGATGCCGTAGATCTTCGCGAGCGCGAGGACCGTGGACATCTCGAGCGCCGCGCTGGAGCTGAGTCCCGCGCCGAGCGGAATGTTGCCGCCGAACACGGCCTTGAAGCCCTTGCCAGCCTTCGCGGGCTCGCCGTCGAAGAGCCAGTTGAACGTGCCGAGCGGATAGTTCGCCCACGTGGCGCCCTTCTCCACCTTCTTCACGTCGGCGAGCTTGCACGAGTACGTCTCGCCGCCGTTGATGTCGAGGGCCACGAGCGTGACGACGTCATCATCCGCAGGCGACACGGCAAAGAACGTGCCCTTGTCGATGGCCGCCGAAAACACAAAACCCTCGTTGTAGTCGGTGTGATTGCCCAACACCTCGATACGGCCGGGGGCATAGGCCACCGCCGCCGGCTTGCCGCCAAACTTCGCCGCGAAGGCGGCGATCACCTTGTCGTAGATTTCTTGGTTCTGCATGAAGACTCCTTGTGGAATTTTGAAAACGGTTGCATTATGCCCAATCCGCCCGCGAATGTCAAGCACGGTCAGTGAACGCGGAAGGCGTCCGCTTCGGCAAGCGGAATCTTGCGCGGCGCGCCGGGAACGTCCGCCACGAAGCGCGGCAGGCCGAGGCCGCCGATGCGCGCGGCGCATTCGCGCTCGATCTCGATCGCCCGCTCGAGCGGCACGCGGAAGTGCGAGATGCCTGCCACCGGATCGCACTGGAACACGTAGTAGGGGCGCACGCGCGCGCGCTGGAGCGCACGGAAAAGGTCGAGCAGCACGTCGGACGAATCGTTCACGCCGGCGAGCAGCACGGTCTGGCACGAGACGGGAAGTCCGGCGCGAACCAGGTTCGTGCAGGCTTCCACCGCTTCGGGCGTCACCTCGTCGGGATGGTTGAACTGCGTGTTCACCCATACCTTCCCGCAGCGGCCGAGAAGCGCCGCGAGGTCGCGCGTGACGCGCGCGGGATTGACGCACGGCGCGCGCGTGCAGAGGCGCACCACGTCCACCTGCGGCAAGCCGGCGAAGGTGCGCACGAAGCGCATCACCTCGGCGTCCGGGAGCACGAGCGGATCGCCGCCCGAGAGCAGTACGTCGCGCACGAGCGGATGTTCCTGCACGTACGCGGCGCACGCCGCCAGCTCCTCGTCCGAACGCACCACCTCCGCATGACGCAGCAACCCCTTGCGCGTGCAATGGCGGCAGTTCATGAAACAGGCGTTCGAGGTCATCACGAGCACACGATCCGGGAAACGCTGCTTCAGCCCGAAGCAGCCGCTCGCCTCGCCCTCCTCGTCAAAAGGATCGGGGCCAAAGTCTTCGGCGTCATCCAGCTCGCGAACGTCCGGCTCCACCTGTCGCCGAAACGCGTCGCTTGCGTCCGCCAACGACCGCGCGTACGCACATGCCACGAACGGGAATCGCGCAATCACGTTTTCGATGTCTGATGACTGGTTCACGTGGACAGTATAACAAAATCCTTGCCGACCCGCCGTTGGCGAGACGTGGCACTCGCCACGTTTACCGGTATGTCCACTTGACGTTGTCGAACGTGAAGCCGGTGCAGTTCTCGAACAGGCCGCCGTTCTTCCTCATCGCCTGATGGGCCTTGCCCTTCTCGATCACGAACTCCACGTTCGAGAAGCGCCAGTCGCTCACGTTGTCCTCCGCGCGGCATTCGAACACCGGCGGCAGGCCGGAAGTGAAGCGGCAGTTGGAGAACGAGATGTTGCGGATGAAGTCCACCTTCTCCGTATTGGCGATGGTGACCTGGATCGGCGCGTTGACGCTGTCGATCCGCATGTTGGAGAAGCTGACGTTCTCGACGAAGAACGGCAGGATCGGCCCTGCGGGCGGCAGGATGCCCTTCTTCGCGTCGCGCGGCGGGTCGATGTGGTAGTTGTCGTTGTTCGGCGGCAGGTTGAACTGCACGCCCAGGCGCGAGTGCTGGCAGACGACGTTGTTGATCGAGATGTCGCGCATGCCGTAGTCCTCCGTCCAGCCGAAGCGGATGGCGCTCTGGTTGGCGGAGAGGACGCAGTTGTTGATCGTGACGCGCTCGCAGGGACGCGGCACCTTCATCTGCTCCTGGTGCGTGCGGATGATGAGGGAGTCGTCCTGCGAGTGGATGATGCAATCGCTGACGGTCACGTCGCGGCAGCCGCCGAAGTGCAGGCCGTCGCCGTTGGGGTACTGCGGATGGCACTCGATGCGCACGCCGCGCACCTGCACGCGGTCGCAGTCGAGGAACCACGTGCACCAGCCGCAGGGATGATAGAAGAGGAAGTCCTCGAGCTGCACGTCCTTGCAGGCCACGAAAAACGCGCTCCGTCCGGTGATGAGCGTATCGGACTTCCGGCGGAACTTCGGCTGGCCGGGCCTGGGGTTCGGCACCGGTTCGTGGAAGGAGTCGGCGTTGCCGTCCACCGTCCCGCGCCCCGTGATGGCGACGTTCGTCTGGGCCACGGTATAGAAGAGAGCGCGCTTGTTGAAGCGCGGCACACGGTCCACGTTCCAGTATTCGCTCGGACCGAACTCGGGATACTTGAGCGCGTCCGTCCCGCCCAGAAGCGTCGCGCCGCGGTCGATCTCGAGGCGCACGTTGCTCTTGAGGTTGAGCGTGTAGGTGACGTACGTGCCGCCGCCCGGCACGAGCACCATGCCGCCGCCCGCCGCATGGCAGGCGTCGATGGCCTTCTGGATCGCCGCCGTGTTGTCCGTCGTGCCGTCCGCCTTCGCGCCGAATTCCGTCACGTCGAACGTCCGCGCCGAAACCGCCCCGGCGACACACGCCATGACACCAACCACAATCGTTCTTTTCATCATATCAACCTCTTTTCGGTGAAATCCAAAACCTATTATATCACATCCCCCTCCCTGCGTCACATGCGCGGCCGCCTTGAACGAAATCGGCCACGGCTCGCGGCGCTTGAACGGGCGCAGGACTTTCGCACATTCCTTACTCGCCGGTTCCTGCTGGTCGGCGGGCAGCGTTGCAATCTGCACCTCGCTCCCTGCCTCTGCTTCCGCCGATACGCCGCGCGGGCACGCGCCCCTGCCTTCTTCTTTTCCTCGGCGGCCTTCTTCTCCGCCGCCCGTCGCTTGATCGCCTCTATCGTTTCGTCTTTCTGCGGCATCGCCATAGTCCCTACTCCACCAATGGGGTCCCTTTGTA
>CAMNLN010000021.1 GCA_946543025.1 uncultured Verrucomicrobiota bacterium | reverse complement strand
AGCATCAGATTGTGGATCTGAGGGTTGCGGGATCGTGCCCCGTCTCTTGCCCCATCTCCCTTGTTTTATCGGCGCGTCATCGAATATGGCGCATCTGATGTTCTTGTCCCCCGTGTTTTCACCGGCTCGGAGCTTGTCGTGAAGATAAGGCGACCGCCTTTCTGCAGCTCGCGGCGCGTCAGATAATTGCGAGACGACTCGGCCCCATCCAGCGTCAGCTTTGCCACGTAGCGGTTCGTGTCGGCGCCGGGAGCGTCGATGACGAGGGTCTTGCCCGAGGGGAAGGACAGCGTCGCGCGCGGGAAGAGCGGCGCGCCGAGCGCGTACTCGCCCGTGCCGGGGCAAACCGGATAGCAGCCGAGCGCGCTCCACACGTACCACGCCGAGGTCTGGCCGTTGTCCTCATCGCCGCAATAGCCGTCTGGCGTCGGCGCGTAGAGCCGGTCCAAGGCTTCACGCACCCAATGTTGCGTCTTCCACGGCTCGCCTGCCCAGTCGTAGAGGTAAAGCATGTGCTGGATGGGCTGGTTGCCATGCGCGTACTGGCCGAAGCCGACAATCTGCATCTCGCGCATTTCGTGGATGACGGTCTTGTACGCACCTAGCTCGAACTTGGGCGGCAGGGTGAAGATCGCGTCGAGCTGCCGCACGAACGCCTCGCGCCCGCCCATCGCGGCCATCAGCCCGGCAATGTCGTGGAACACGCTCCAGGTGTAGTGGAGGGAATTGCCCTCCGTGAAGTCGCCGCCCCAGGCAAACTTGTCGAAAGACGGGTTGAACGTTCCGTCAGAGGCGCGGCCGCACATGAGCCCCACCGCCGGATTGAACACATTACGCCAATTCTGTGCCCTTTTCTCGTATGTCGCCACCTCGTCCGCCGGCCGCCCCAGCGCGCACGCGAGGCGGGCGATGCACCAGTCGTCGTAGGCGTACTCGAGCGTACGCGCGGCCGACTCGCGGATACCGACGTCGCGCGGCACGTACCCCTTCTCGTTGTATTCCTTCACGCCGGCGCGCCCGATCGTGGCGTTGTTCGGATGAACGTTGTTCGCACCGTGAACGAGCGCCTTGTAGAGTTCCTGAACGTCATACCCCTCGCGAATGTCGGAGAGCCATGCGTCGGCCACCACCGACGCCGAGTTGTTGCCGATCATGCATTTCGCGAGTCCGGGGTTCGACCACTCCGGCAGCCAGCCGCATTCCTTCCAGCAGTTTTCCAGCCCCGCCGTCATCTTCGCGTTGATGTCAGGATACAGAAAATTCAGGAGCGGAAAGAGCGAGCGGAAGGTGTCCCAGAAACCCGTACCGCCGTAATAGTACCCTTTCGCGATAGTGTCGTCGGCCACCGGGCTGCGATGGACGATCTCGCCCGCGCCGTCCACTTCCCAGTGGATGCGCGGAAAGAGCAACGCCCGGTAGAGGCAGGTGTAGAAGGTTTTGAGACGTGCTTCCGATCCACCTTCTACGCGGACGCGCGAGAGGAGCGCGTTCCATTCCGCACATCCCTTTTCGGCAATCGCCTCAAAGCTGTCCGTCCCCAGTTCCTGCAGGTTGCGCCGCGCCTGCGCGGCGTCGATGAAGGACGACGCCACGCGCACGATCACCTGCTCGCCGCGCGCCATAGGCGCGAATCTCAGAATCGCCCCAACAGACGGCGGCATGTCGCCGACGACTTCGAAGGCGCGGTCGAACTCAAGCACAAAGTGATTGGCGAAGCCGGCCGAGACAGCCCCGCGCCCGCCCCGGCAATCAATGCGGCCTTCGATCCGCCGCGCCGCCTTGTCGACCGTCAGCGTTCCCTTCTCACGACCGCTCGCGATCAAATCCACGAGAAAGAGCGGCGAGTCCGTCTGCGGATACGTGACGCGCATCATCGCCGCCCGCACCGTCGGCGTCATCTCGAAGGTCGTGTCGTAGTCCGCCAGGTAGACGCGATAGAAATACGGCTTCGCCGTCTCGGCCTTGTGCGAGAACCAGCTGGCGCGTTTTTCCTCGTCGAAGACGGGCGCGCCCGTCATGGGAAAGACGGCGAACGCGCCGTAGTCGCCCATCCACGGAGACGGCTGATGCGTCTGGCGGAATCCGCGCAGCTTCGTCTGGCGATAGCCGTAGAACCATGCGTTCGCCATCGGCCCCGTCTGCGGCGTCCATGAATGCATGCCCCACGGACGCGAGATGTCCGGGTAGACGTTGCCCGCCGACAACGACGGCTCGCTGTCCGTCCCCATCAGCGGCGTCACGAGGTCGACCGGCTCCAGCGCCGCCGCATCCGCGACCAGTGCAACCGCCGTCAGGAGAATTGTTCCGAACAGTATTCTCATCTTCAATTGCCTTTTATTGGCATTCGTGCCAATTGCCATTTAGGGATATTTTCAGAACAGTCCGCCGTTGACGGAAATCACCTGGCGCGTCACGTACGCCGCCTCGTCCCGGAAGAGGAACGCCACCACGCCGGCCACCTCCTCTGGTGTACCGAATCGGCGCATCGGGATCGCTTTCTTCACTTCGTCCTGAAACTCGATGGATGCGGCCATTTCCGTCTCGATCACGCCCGGCGCCACCGCGTTTACCGTGATTCCGCGCTTGGCCAATTCCACCGCGAGCGCCTTCACCGCGCCGATCACGCCAGCCTTCGCGGCCGAGTAGTTCACCTGTCCGCGGTTCCCCGCGATGCCGCTTACGCTCGACAGCGCCACGATGCGTCCGCGCACGCGGGCCGACACCATCGGCATCACGACGGGCTTCAGCAGGTTGTAGAGGCCCGTCAGGTCCGTATCGATCACCCGATCCCACATTTCGCCCTCGAGGATCGGGAACGGCGCGTCCGCGTTCACGCCCGCGTTCGCCACCACGCCGAAATAGACGCCGTTCGCCGCCATGTCCGCCTCCAGCGCCGCCGCCACGGCCGCGCGATCCGCGAGGTCGAACACAAGAGCCTTCTGTTCCGGCATGCCGGAAAGCGCCGCGCATTCCGCCGCGGCAGTCTGTGCGGCTTCGACATTCCGCACGGCGTGCGTCACGACGGCGAACCCGTCCTTCGCCAGACGCAGCGCCACCGCCCGCCCGATGCCACGTGAGGATCCCGTCACCAATACGCGTTTCATGCCTTCATCTGCTCCTTCAGGAATTGTTCCATGTCCGGCGGACGATAGGCGTTCAGGTTCGCCGTCGCCACGATCTCGCCCGCCTCGTCCTCAATGCGGCAGGCGAACGCAGCCGCGTCCGAATCGCTGAACGCGTTCTCCGCGACGATGCGATACGTCTTGCCTGTCTCGAAACGCGCCAGCTTGAGGTCGAGCTTGCGCGTCCCTAGCAAAAGCCCCGGCCGGACCGGTTGTCCGGGCGTCACATGCTTGTCGTAGTAGCCCACGAGCGCGGCGGACGCCTGCGCCATGTACTCGATCGCCACCCAATTCGGTACGCCCATGCCGTCGAAGAACAATTGATTTTCTCCGATCGTCACGCGCGCAACGAGGCGCTTCGCCTCGGCATCGAACGACTCCACCGCGTCGATCAGAACCATCGGCGGCCGGTGCGGCAGCAGCTCGTCAAGCGGAATCTGCGTCATGCGTCAGCTCCTTCCGGCACAAGCGCCACGCAGGCGTTCGATCCGCCAAAGGCGAAAGAATTGGAGAGCACGGCACCCTTCACCTGCCCAGACGCAAGATACAGCCAGCAGATCGCGGCCTCGATCGCCCCGGCCGCACCGAGGCAATGCCCCGTCATCGGCTTCGTCGATTCAATCCGAATGCAGTCAAGGTCTTTGAAAATGCGGCTTACGGCCTTCATCTCCATTTCGTCGTTCGCCTGCGTACCCGTGCCGTGGAGATTGACGTACGCCACGTCCGCTGGAGAAAGTCCGGCATCTTTCATCGCCGCGCGCATCGCGGCTTCGGCACCGCGTCCTTCAGGATCAGGCGCTGTCGCGTGCCAGGCGTCGCTCGACTCGCCCACCCCAGCGAGCCGTACGCGAACGCCGACCCTCGTATCCGCGCAATCCTCGCGCTCCAGGGTGAACAATGCCACGCCCTCGCCGAGGTTGATGCCGTCGCGATCGGGCGCGAGCGGACGGCACACGCCCTGCGCAAGCGCGCCGAGCGCATGGAAACCGTTCATCGCGAATCGGCACCGTCCGTCCACACCGCCTACAAGCGCGGCATCGACGACGCCAGCCTCAATCAGCCGACGCGCCGATGCGAAAACCTTCGCGCTCGAGCTGCAGGCGGTTGAAACCGCATACGCCGGTCCGGTTACGCCAAGCAGTTTCTTCAGATAGTCCGCCGGTGTGCCAAGTTCAATCTCCGAGAATGCCATTTCCGGCGGATGCGCGCCGTCGTCCAGCCAACGATCGACATGTCGCTGGGCCTCGTCGATGCCCGTGTTCGACGCGCCAAGGACGATCGCGACGCGCGATGCGCCATACCGTCCAATGAATTCATCAAGCCGCTGACGGAACTGTCCGACGGCATGAAGCAACAGACGGCACGCGCGCATGTCGAATTCTGGGTCGGCGACGGACGGCAGGTCTCCCGGCACCATCCCGAAGAGAATCGACCTATTCGGGATCTCGCTCTCGAGCGAAACCATGCCTGCATGCGATCCGGCGCATGCGCTGGCGAGCACTTCCGCCGTCGTGCGCCCCAAAGCGCACGCGCACGACAGGCCGGTGAGCAGATAGCGTCGTGATGCGGACATCAGCGGCGCGGCGGCGTCTTCTGGTAATGTTGGGGCGGAGGAGGCTGCGGCTTCGGCTGCGTTTTGCGAGGAGCAGGTGGCGGCTGATGGTGCGCCGGCTGATGATGATGCTTCTTATGATGCACGACGGGTTTCGGAGGCGGTGGCGGCGGGGGGGGCGGCGGCAACCGGATCATGCCGTAGGCATCGCACTTCGGGCAAGGCTTAGAGGTCCATCCGAGGAAACCGCTCGGCACGTAACGGCGGCCTTCGCAGCGCGGACACCATGCCCATCCGGGGAGCGGGCGGGCTCCGGGGGGCAGCGGCGGAATGCCGCCGAAGGCGTCTGCCGCGCAAAGCGACAGCGCGCCCGCAATCAGGAAAGCAAATGAGCGTCTGTTGAGTTTCATGTTTCGTTCCTTTCGGTTGCCGACATTTTACCACATTACGGCCGTTTGTGCTATACTTCGCGCATGGACGTTCCAAGGACAGCGCTCATCTTCGAGGTACGGGAATTCTGCCTGCACGACGGGCCAGGCGTACGTACAACCGTCTTTTTCAAGGGTTGTCCCCTTCGCTGCGCCTGGTGCCACAACCCGGAGGGGATTACGCCTCAACCAGAAATTCTTTTCAAGGAGCGTCAGTGCGTTCGCTGCGGCAACTGCCGGAATATTCCGCCGGACGACCTGCCGGCTCTCGCAAGGGCCTGCCCGCAACGGGCGAAAGTCGTCTGCGGGCGCCGTTGGACCGTTTCCGAGCTTGCTCACGAGCTTCTTGCGAACGCCGACGTCTTCGCCGCCTCCGGCGGAGGCGTCACCTTTTCCGGCGGCGAGCCGCTCATGCAATCGGACTTCCTCGCGGAACTGGCCGACCGCCTGCATGAGAAGCCCCCCCTGCATCTGGCCATCGAAACGTCCGGCTATGCGTCGGCAACCGATTACCAGGCGGTCGTCTCGCGCATGGACCTCGTTTTTCAGGATCTCAAGCATCCCGATCCTGTCGCCCACAGAAGATGGACAGGAAGAGACCCCGCGCCGATCCACGCCAACCTCCGCTGGCTAAAGACGTCAGGCAAGCCGTTCGTTGCCCGCATTCCCCTCATCCCCGGCGTGAACGACTCGCCCGGCGCAAAGGAAGGATTTGCGCGCTTGCTCGAAGGCTCATCCGGCCTCCTGCGCGTGGAATTGCTTCCTTACCATCTTACCGCCGCCGCGAAGTATCCGTTCGTGGGGCGCGCGTACGATCCGGGTTTCGACGCGTCGCGCGCGCCTGACGCCGACCTTGCGCCCTTCCGCGCCTACGGCCTCCCCGCAGTTGTCATGTGAGCCGACGCCGTCAATCGCCGCCGATGAAGCGGATCTCCAGGTCGGCGAGCGCGTTGAGCACGTTCGTGGCGTTGTCGTCGCCCACGAGGCGCATGTCCTCCACGGGCGTCACCACCTCCACGTCGTCCGGGCGGGCGATGCAGTCCATGAACGCGTGGCGCAGGAACGCGAGGCGGCGCACCTGACGCTCCAGCGACCACAGCACAAAACGCCACTTCTCCGCGAACCGATAGTAGCGAGACAGCCCGGGGTCAAAAGTCTCGAAGCCCTCGCGTCGCACGGTAAGCTGCCACTCCATCGCGCGGGAACGGAACTCGAACCCTGCGAAAAAGCTGTCGGCCAGCGTCTCGAGCGGCACGACGGGGTGTTCGGCCGCGAACGCGGCGAGCGCCTTGGCGTATGTCGAGATATAGAACTGCACGAGCGCGGTGAGGTTCCGCTCTGTCTGCGAGACGTCCGGCCAGCCGAACGATCCGCGGATGCTGCAGCAGGAGACGGCCTGCGGCATCAGACGGCCCGCCTTGATGTCGTAGCCGAACCGGTAGATCTCCTTGCCGATGCCGTAGAGGCAGCTCTTGGTGACCGGGTCGTACTTCTTCATCGCGAGGTTCTGCGCCGCCGCGTCACCCATCAGGGCGGCGAGCGCCGTGATGACTTGCGGGTCTTCGCCCGCCTCCGCGCCGCCGAACTCGCCCGCCATCTGGAAATAGCTGGCCGGGATGTCCGCCAGCGGCTCGCCTTCGCAGCGCGTACGGATGTAGTAGTCGAAGAAGCGCTTGCGCCCGTGCGGACGGCGTCGCAGGAGACGGTAGTCGGAGAGGGCCACGCCCAGCGCCTTGAATCCTTCCACGCGAGAGATGACGTAGCTTCCGTAGCCGCGCGTCTTCTTCGAGAGGCGCTTCTCCACGAGCGACGCGGC
The DNA here is from genome assembly GCA_946543025.1 of uncultured Verrucomicrobiota bacterium. Classification (GTDB taxonomy): domain Bacteria; phylum Verrucomicrobiota; class Kiritimatiellia; order RFP12; family UBA1067; genus RUG572. The sequence goes on along the minus strand of CAMNLN010000021.1, from coordinate 12,239 downwards.
GATCGGGCGGCGGTTCGTCTTGTACACGACCTCGCGCGTCGGTCCTTGGCCGATCGGTGCCTCGTCGCCGTCGTCCGTGCGCAACTCGTACACGTTCGCGTACTCCACGATCTCGTCCTTGCTCACGAGCGCGCGGAGGTTCGAAAGCAGCACCTCGCTGCGCGCGTCCACGCCGGGGTGGAACTGCGGTCGCCCGTCCACGAACGTCGCGCCGGGGAGCGCGGTGCGCCGGTCGTCGAACGCCGGCGTCGTGCCCTCGCCCATCACGGAGTAGATTTCGCCCGTGATGTACATGTAGAGCGTCTCGGTGAACGCCTTTGACGCGTCGTCCGCGAACTCGGCGCGCGTCAACAGCGTCTTGTAGAGCGCGTCGATCTCGGCGATGCGCGCGGCGGCGGCCGGCTGGGAGATGCGGCGCAGCACGATCTGCTCCATCAGCTGTTCGAGTTCGGGCACGAGTCGTTCCAGCGCGGCGCCGCGCCGCAGGCCGAACAGCTCGATCTCGTGGTGGCCGCGGGCCTTCGGCTGCCGCATGAACGAGGTCGCGTGCCCTTCGAACACGCCCGTCAGCTCGCGCAGGCAGGCGCGGAAGGTTTGAAAATCGGTCGCGGCCAGCCCGGCGAAGCGATGGAAGTCCGGATAGGTGAAGAAGTGCACGCCGCGCGAGCCGTGGTAATATTGAAGTGCGGTGGAGATGCGCTTGCGGCTCGCCGCGAGGGCCACGGACATCTCCTGCTCCGTCCACGCGAGCGGCTTCACGCGCCACTCCTGCCCCAGCCGCCGGTAGTGCTCGAGCGTCGCGTCGATGCGCTCCACCATCACCACGTCCGCGAGGGGAAACTTGAGCGATTCCGTCAACCAGGCGTCCAACGCCGTCACCGTCGGCCCCGGCACGTCGCGCTGGGAGATCTCGAGCTTGCCGTCCACGATGTTCGCGCACAGCACGTCGTGCAACATTGCCTCGCCGCGCTTCGCGGCCGGCAGGTGCGCGAGGTCCCAGAACAACCCTTGAAGGAGCGGTAGCGCGGCGACGGAATGGTTGCCCGTCGTGACCGTCATCACGTGACCGTGACCGCCGGGCCGCAGCGCCGACTTCTCCACCAGCAGGACCGAGGCCTGCGCGCTCAGGTCGCGCCATGTCGTCCTCTCGAAGACGAACGTGTCCTCGCCGAGGTCGTAGGCGTGAAACGTACGGGGGCGTCCCATCGCGCGGGTCGAAACGGCGGTCCGGCGACGAACGCCTTCGCGCCGCAGACGCGCAAGGATTCGCTGGACGTTCCCCGCGCAAGCCATGTTACAGTACGCCCTTGGAGGATGGTACGCCCGTTTCGCGCGGATCGGCTGACACGGCCTGCCGCAATGCGCGCGCGAAGCTCTTGAACAGTCCTTCGCACACGTGGTGCGCCTCGTCGCCGTAGATCTCGCGCAGGTGGATGTTGAGCCGTCCCTCCACGCTCACGGCGCGGAAGAACTCTTCCAGCAGCTTCACCTCGAAGTCCCGCACCATGAGGTGCTTCTTGCCGCTGGAGAACACCAGAAACGGACGCCCGCCCAGGTCGATGGACGTCTCGCAAAGCGTCTCGTCCATGGGCACGGACGCGAACCCGTAGCGCACGATGCCGCGCCGCTCGCCCAGCGCCTTGTTGAGCGCCTGGCCCAGCACGAGCCCGACGTCTTCGACCGTGTGGTGGTAGTCCACGTCCAGATCGCCCGTCGCCTTTATCGTCAGGTCGACAAGCGCGTGCTTCTTCAGGAGCTCCAGCATGTGGTTGAAGAATCCGATCCCCGTGTCGATCTCGCCCGCGCCCGAACCGTCCAGGTTCAGCGCAAGCCGGACCTTCGTCTCCTTCGTGTTCCGTTCGATTTCTGCCGTTCGCATCTTAGTTCCTCTAGTGCTTGGCACAGATTATAGCACAATCTTCTCTTGTCCGTAAATGCCGCAATTCACCATGAGAGATGACCACACGTAGCACCGTCGTCGAGATGCGAACTCTAACCTCAAAACGGGTTCCGCCAACGCGTCGCCCGATGCTTCACACATGACAGCCGCATGTCTGTGTCGGTGTCTCACACAGAGGTCGAAAGAATCATGATCGCATGGAATCTCGCCTCATTCCAAACGGAGCAAAAAGAAAAACGCATCGGGACCGCAGAGGGGGCTGGAAACCAATTGCGAGTCAGAATGGCGCAGTCTAGCCGTTTAGCCCGAGGAGGCGTTCGGCGTTCTGGCGGAAGATCGCCTCCTGGTCGGCGGCGGACGGACGGTGCGTCTTCACCCATTCCACGAGGCGGCGCTGGCGGTTCCACGGATAGTCGGTGCCGAACACGATGCGGTCGGCCGGCCACGTCTCCATCACGCGGATGGCGTCGGGATCGTCCTGAAGGATCTCGAGGCACGCCGTATCGATCAGGCAGCCCGTCTCCAGCAGCATGTCCGTCGCGCCCGGCGGGTTGCCTTCGCGTCCGCCCAGGTGCGCGGCCACGAAGCGCGGCCCGAGGCCCGGCACGGCCGCAAGGAGCGCGACGATCTCCACGGGACCGCAGCACATCGGCACGTTCAGGAAGCCGTGGTCGTAGCCGCAGTGTGCGATGACGAAAAGACCGAGGTCGCGTACGGCGGCGAAAAACGGGAACACCGTCGGATCGTCGAGCCGGAATCCCTGGTAGTACGGATGCAACTTGATGCCCGGAATGCCGGCGTCGGCGATCGCCTTCAGATGCGCCTTGAAATCGGGGTCGGCGGGATGAACGGACGCGAGCGGGATGATGACGCGGGCGGCCTCCTCGCCCCGCGCACCGTCGCGGATCTCGAGCGCGGAGCGCAGGATCACGTCCGCCTGCGACGGCTTCGTGGCGATCGGGCACATCACGCAGCGGTCGATGCCGTTCGCCCTGGCGTCGGCGAGCTGGCACGCGAGCGTGCCGTCCCCGAACGGGACGAACTGGTGCCGGAGCATCTCCACCATCGACGCGATCGCACGCGGCGCAATCGCGTCGGGGAAGTTGTGCGTGTGGAAATCGATGATCATTTCGCCGCCACCTCCCGCAACGGGACGTCCGCCTTGCGCGCGTAGGCCGCCACGTCGTCGTGCTCCAGCTTCACGCGGCGCACGCCGTACCCCTCGGACACCTTCCGCCGCACGGCCGTGCCGTCCGGAAGCGTCGCGGTCTCCTCGCGGCGCGCCAGCACCTGTCGGCGGCAGCGCGTCTCGCGAATGCCGAGCGTGGTGGTGTGCCGGAACATCGCGGCGACGACCGCGTCATGGTCGGCCGGCGCGCAGAGCGCCTGGATCATGACACCTGGGCGCCCCTTCTTCATCGTGAGCGGGATCGTCGCCACGTCCTTCGCGCCGGCGGCGAACAGCCGCTCGCACGCGAAGGCGATCTCCTCGCCGGTCATGTCGTCGACGTTGCACGAAAGCTCGAACACCTCGTCCGTGCCGGCCGCCTCGCCGCTCTCGCCGAGCGACGCCCGCAAGAGGTTCGCCAGCCCCTCGAAATCCTTCGCGCCCGCGCCGTGCCCGATTGCCGTTACGCGCATCGCGGGCTGCGGACCGAACCGCGTGACAAAGTGCCTCAGGAGCGCCGCGCCCGTGGGCGTGCACAACTCGCCCCGCACCGCGCCGTCCGAATAGCTCGGCAAACCTTCCAGCAGAAACGCGGTCGCCGGCGCGGGCACGGGCAGGACGCCATGCGCGCACCGCACCGTGCCGCTGCCCACGTGGACGGGCGAGGCGACGATCTCGTCCGGCGACAGTTCCGCCAGCAGCCAGCAGACGGCCGCGACGTCGGCCACCGCGTCGAGCGCGCCCACCTCGTGGAAATGGATCTCGCCCACAGGCCGTCCGTGCGCGCGGCTCTCCGCGTCCGCCAGCAGGCGGTACACCGCCGCGACGTTCTCCTTTACCTTGTCGGGCAGCGCGAGATGACCCACCTGATGCAGGATATCCTCCAGTCCGTGATGCTCATGACGATGACCATGATCATGTCCATGCTCATGGTGATGATGGTGCCCCTCCTCCTCGCCATGAACGGTCACCTTCAGGTGCGTTCCCATGATGCCGCATTTCGCGCTCTTTTCGCGCGCGTAGGCGACGCCGGGAATGCCGAACGCATTGAGCCGCGCAAGGGCGGCGTCGGGGTCTGGCATAAGTTCCAGCAGGGCGGCGGCGAGCATGTCGCCGGCCGCGCCCATGCCGCAGTCGAGGTAGAGAGTCTTCATCTGTCAAGTCCCATGTGGTTGATGCGATGCGCGAGGAATCCCGCGCCGAAGCCGTTGTCGATGTTCACCACGGATACGCCCGCCGCGCACGAGTTGAGCATCGAAAGGAGCGCGGAGAGTCCGCCGAAGGAGGCCCCGTAACCGACGCTTGTGGGGACGGCGATCACCGGACAGCTGACGAGCCCGCCAACCACGCTTGCGAGCGCCCCTTCCATGCCGGCCACGGCCACCACCACGCGGGCGGCGGCCAGCTTGTCCGTGCAGGCGAGAAGCCGGTGAAGCCCCGCCACGCCCACGTCGTAGAGGCGCGTCACCTCGTTGCCGAGCGTCTCCGCCGTGAGCGCGGCCTCCTCGGCGACGGGCAGGTCGCTCGTGCCGGCGGCGGCGACCGCGATCGGCCCCAGGCCGTCCGGCGCGCGGGCCGGGCCGAGCCGTCCCAGCCGCGCCACGGGGAAGTAGGTGAAATCATCGCCCAGCGCTTCAAACACAGCCTTCGCCTTCGCCTCGTTCACGCGCGTGGCGAGGGCGGGCGTCTGGCCGTGGTCGCGGAGCGACGCGAGGATCGCGACGATCTGCTCGGCCGTCTTGCCGGCGCCGTAGACGACCTCCGGCACGCCCTGCCGCCGCAGGCGCGCGAGGTCGACGCGGGCGAAATCGAGGTTGTCGACGTCGGGGTTTTCGTTTTGCGCATCCATGTCGACCTCCTACAGCAGCTGGCAGGCCTTCTCGAGCTCAAGCGCCAATTCATAGGCGAATCGGCGCACCTCCGCGAGGGGCGGATTCTCCATCTTGCGCCAGGCCGCGATCCGGGCCGTAGGCGGAACCGCCATCGGCGCCAGCTCGCAGCACTCCAGCAGGTTCGCCGCGTGCTCCGACGCTTCCAGCAGCGCCTTCACGGACGACGGACGGTAGTCGAACGCGTCCGAGGTGTATTCCGTCAACGCCTTGCGGATATTCTCCACGGCCCGCTTGGCAGACCCCTCGCGGTTGGCGAGGCCGGGGATGATCATAGCCGTGTCGCGGCAGCGGAAGCAGCCCATCATCGCCGCGATCGTCGCCGGATCCCGCACCGTGCCGTCGGGGTAGAACACGCCGTGCTCGCTGTCGCAGCGGCCCCGAATGATGTGGTTGAACACGAACCAGCCCATCTTGTGACGCGCGCATGCCTCCAGCGCCATGTCGTAGGGGTTGGACCGCGCCAGGCACCCCGTCTCCGTCTGCATCACCGGCTTGCCGTACTTCTTGCCGAGCGACTCCGCGCGCGCAAAGTTCGCTTCCTGCCGCGCCCGCGTGGAAGAATAGTCATGGAAGGAAATCACGTCCACGCACGAGACGGTCGGCTCCGCCTCGTAGGCCGTGGTGTAGCCAACCGTGATCGGCGAACCCGGATCGAGCGCGCGCACGTGCGCGCACGCCTTGCGCAGAAACGTCCACGTCTTCTGGCGGCGCCGTTCCTTTTCGGTCTTGTCCTTCTGCGCGTTCACCCACGGGTTGCAGGTGGGTTCGTTCATCACGTCCCACATCAGGAGGCCCGGCTCGTCCTTCAGCGCCAGCACGATGTCCTTCGCGTAGGCGGCGCAGTTCGTCCAGCTCGCGTCGTCCAGCATCTTCGGATCGATCTTGTTGCCGTTGAAAAGGATCGGCATCGACCAGTAGCCGTTCTTCCACGCGATCCGCACGAACGCGCGTACGCTTTCCACGTATCCTTTCGGATCCTTGTTCCACATTCCCCGGCCGAGCCAGAAACGCGTCGCGTTCAGTCCCACGCGCCGCCCGTAGCCCAGTTCGCGCGCAATCTGCGCGGGGTCGCCGCCAAACTGGCTGTAGTGGGTGCCGCGCACCCACGAGTAGTCGTTCGTCCGCACGCCGCCGAGCGCCGTCCCCGCCGCCAGCAACGCGCCGGCGACCATCTTCTGCATCTTGCTCATTTCTCTTCTTCCTTTTGAGAAAGCTCACACGCCTTCTCGAGCTTCTTGGCGAGGTCGTAGGCGAAGAGCCGGATGTCCGTCCAGGGCGGATCGTCCATCTTGCGCCAGGCCGCGATCCGCGCCGTGGGAGGAATCGCCATCGGCACGAGGTCGCAGCACTCCAGCAGGTTCGCCGCGTGCTCGGAGGCTTCCAGCAGTTCCCGCGCGGACGCGAACCGCCAGGTGAACGAGTTCTCGGGCTTGACTCCCGCGAGCGCCCGGCGCAGGCGGTCGACGGCCTTCCGGGCCGCCCCCTCGCGGTTGGCGAGGCCGGGGATGATCACGCCCACGTCGCGGCAACGGAAGCAGCCCATCATCGCCGCGATCGTCGCGGGATCGCGCACCGTGCCGTCCGTGTAGAAGACGCCGTGCATGTTGTCCGTGCGGCGGCGGATCATGTGCCCGTAGATGAACCAGCCCATCTTGCGGCGCTGGCATTCCTCCAGCACCATGTCGTAGGGGTTCGCGCGCGCGAGGCAGCCCATCTCCGAGTTGATCACGGGCTTGCCGTACTTCTTGCCGAGCGACTCGGCGAGGTTGAAGTTGTATTCCATCTTCGCGCGCGTCGGCTCATAGTCGTGGAACGAGATCACATCCACGATTTCCGCCGTCGGCTCGATCTCCCACGCGCGCGTATGGCCGAGCGTGAGCGGCGTATTCGGGTCAAGACTCCGGACAAGGGCGCAGGCGCGCCGCGCGAACGCCCACACCAGCTCGCGCCGCCGCTGACGCTCCTTCTTGTCCTTCTCGCGATAGATCCACGGGTTCTGGATCGGCTCGTTCATCACGTCCCACATCAGGAGGCCCGGCTCGTCCTTCAGCGCCTTCACGAGGTCCGTCGCGTAGGCGGCGCATTCCGCCCAGGCCGCCTCCTCGAACATCTCCGGCTTCGACCGGTTTCCGTTGAAGATGAACGGCATCGACCGGTAGCCGCTCGCCCAGACGCGCCGCACGAACGTGCGGATCTCCTCCGCGTAGCCCTTCGGATCCTTGCGCCAGTCCTCCTGTTGCATGCGGAACCGGATCGCGTTCAGTCCCACGCGCGTGCCGTAGCCGAGCTCGCGCGCGATCACGGCCGCGTCGTTGGTGGGGTAATAGTGCGTGCCGCGCACCCAGGAGTAGTCGTTCGTCCAGACGCCGCCGAACATGGTTCCCGCCGCCAGGACAGAAAATAAAAGCACTTTCCAGTTTTGCCCGTGCATGGGGACAGTATACCACATGTTCCGTCCGCCCGCGAGTGGCGGGCGGAACGGATCACGTCTCGTCCGAGGTCGCTACTTCGCGCCGTCGATCCAGAAGTTCTGGTTCGGGGCCGGCGGCACGTAGCCGTGCGTCGATCCCTGGACCCACCAGATCTTCTTCGGACCGGGGATGCTGTTGTACAGGATCGCGAGACCGCGCGGCGGGCAGCAGTAGTCGCCCAGGCCCGCGCGCGTGATCACCGTGAGGCAGCTCGCCGGGATGCGCTTCGCGAAATAGATCGGATCGTAGTAGCCGAGCGCCGGCACCCAGGGGATGTACCAGCCGTCGCTCGCGAACTTCCGTTCGAGACGGAGCGAGTTGCGGGCCATGTCGCAGCACCAGGTGATGCCGGACTCCGCCTTCGTCACGCCCTCGCCGCAACCCGCCGCCCAGATGGTCTGCAGACCGCCCTGGCTGCCGCCCGAGGCGTAGAGGTCCTTGCCGTTCCATTCCGGCAGCGACTTGAGGTATTGCAGGCCGCGCATCACGCGCAAGGCCATCCCGTTGAAGTAGGCCTGCTCCGGATCGCTGTTCTGAATCGGGTCGAACGCATACTGCTTGCCGTTGGACTTGATCGCCTCGCCCAGCTCCTTGTAGTACGCCTCGTCCGCGCCGAACGCCGGCAGCTTCATGCCGTGCGCGTTGATGTTGAGCACGATCTCGTCCGGACGGATCCAGCCGGGCGGATTGTGCGGCGGACGGTAGCTGTAGCCGTGCGTCTCCAGGCGGCACGGATACTTCTTTCCCTCGTCGACGCCCTTCGGCATCGTCAGGTAGCCCGTCACGGGACGCGGCCCCGCGCAGTCGATCTGGACCGCGTAGACATGCCCCTGCGCGGAATTCGTCAGCTCCTTGCGATCGGCGCGCACCGGCACCTTCGCGAGCTTCGCGCGTTGCCGCGCCCAGAACGCGTCGAAGTCGGCCGGCTCCGGCTCGCCGCGCAGCTTCTCGGGCTGGACGCCCGCGCCGCCGTCGAAGAAGATGCGCTTGTCGTGCCGCTCGGCGTGGTTCATCGGCCGCGTCCCGTCGGGCGTCAGCGCGTTGGCGGGAATGTCCTTGCGGTAGACGGTCCCCTTCCCGTCCACCAGCTGCGCGAGGATCCGCACGAAGCCCGGCTGGTCGAGAGAGGTCTTGATGACGAGCGGTTCGACGAGCGACGCCGGCACCTTGCCGCCGTCCCGCTTGCCGTCGTCGCCCGTCCGCTCCCACTTGATGAACCACTCGCCGGGCGGAAACGCCTTGATTCCCTCGAGGCGCAGGGTGAACGTCATCTCCTCGCCGGGCGCGTAGAACGGCTTCTCCTTGTCCGTCACGCCCTTGAGGAACCCGTTGTCCAGCTCGCCCGCGAAGGCGGACGTCGCCGACATCGCGAGCGCCGCTGCCACAAACAGTCTTTTCATGGTCAGTCTCCGATGTGGAACGCGCCGAGGGGGAGGGCGCTTTCGTTGTACACGCTGCCGAACCAGGGCTTCGAGTAGAGGTAGCGCAGCTTTTTCGGCTCGGCCACGCCGTCGGCGCTCACCACGAGCTCGGCGCCCTTGACGTTGCCGTCGCACTTCGGCTTGCCGTCGCGCCCCTTGCCGTAGACGAGGTTCTCGATCTTCGCGGGAACGAAGTTGCCGTCGGGCCCGGCGATCTCGAAGCCCGTCTGGACGCTGCGGTCGGGATTGTAGACGTACCAGCCCGCCGCGTCGTTGAAGGTGAGGCGGAACTTGTTGCCGTCGATCTTCCAGCCCTTCAGCGTCGGCGAGTTGTCGCGGAGCGAATCATAGCCGTAGTCGCGCCGGAGCGCATGGATGGCGAGCCGCTTGGCGACGGTACGCTTGTCGTTCGGATGGATGTCGGAGAGGTTGCCCACGTCGTTGATCACGGCCATGCCGGCGTTCGGCTCCTCCGCGTCGAACTGCGCCTGCGCCTCCTGGATGTACGGGATGTTCGGCGAGCCCCACGGCGTGAGCTGCACGAAATAGAGCTTCAGGAACGGGTTCTGGAACTCCTTCGCCCACCCGTTGTAGAGGGCGTGCATCTTCGAGCAGTACCGCTCATGCTCGCCCGAATTGTGGCAGCCTTGATACCAGATGAAGCCGCGGATCGCCATCGGCGCGTACGCCGCCACCATGCCGTTCCAGAGCACGGTCGGCTGCTGGATAGGACCGCCGTAGATGCCCTTCCCGCAATAGGCGCCGCCCTTCTCGCGCGCCTTCTTGAACGCATCCGCATCCAGGACGGGCAACTCGGCGACGTCCTTCAGGTCGGGACGCGTCGCGATGCCGCTGGGCGGCGTCCAGGAGTCGATGTTCGTGCCGCCGACGCTGGAATCGATCAGCCCCACGGGGATCTCCAGCGCGCCGTAGAGCTCGAGCGCGAAGTAGTAGCCCATCGCGGACGGCAGGCTCAGGCCGCGCTCAAAGTCGAAGAAAAGCGCGGGATCCATCTCCATCCACGTCGCCTGCAGGTCGAGCTTCGGTTCCGTCGTCCACTCGCGCGGCGTCTTCACGAGGCGCACGAGCGGACGCTTCGTCATCTGCAGCGCCATCGCGCCCTGCCCGTCGCGGAAACGCGGGCTGCTGCCCCAGATCGGACAGCTGGTGTTGGACTGCCCGGCGCAGAACCAAACTTCGCCCACGAGCACGTCCTCGATCTTCTGCTCGTTCGTGGCGTTCTTGGCGGCCCACAGCCCGAAGCCGTTGAGCCAGTGCGCCGCGTCCGGCTTCGCGCCGGACACCGTGAGCGGCCGCCCTTCCTTCGAGGCGGGCATCGGGTCGAGCTCCACCTTCCACGTGCCGTCGTCTGCGGCGACGACCTTCTTCTTCTGGTCGGCGAACCGCACGGTGACCGTCTCGCGCGGGTCCGCAAGGCCCCACACGCGCACGGGCATTTCCCGCTGCAGTACCATCTTATCGCCGAACACCGGCGCCAGCCGGACGTTCGCTCCGACAACGCCCGCAAGGACGCCCGCCGCCGTCAACACGATCAGTTTTTTCATTTCGTTTTCCTTTCGTTCAAAACGTCACTGCGCCAGGAGTTCGCGGATCGCCGCCACGGCGTCCGCCGTCGGCACGATCTTCATGCGGCTCTTGTCCTGGTCGCGGCGCTTCACTTCCACGCCGCCGTTCGCGAGGCCCTTCGCGCCCACCACCACGCGCACGGGGAAGCCGATCAGGTCCGCGTCCTTGAACTTCACGCCCGGGCGGTCCGCCCGGTCGTCGACCAGCACGTCGATTCCGGCGGCCTCCAGCTGCGCCTCGAGATCGAACGCCACCTTCGCCACGGCCTTGTCCGTCGGGTCGAGCAGGTCGATCACCACCTGGAAAGGCGCCACGCTCGCGGGCCAGATGATGCCGTCCTTGTCGTGGCTCTGCTCGATGACGGCCTGCACGGTGCGGCTCACGCCGATGCCGTAGCACCCCATCACCATCACGTTCTCCTGCAGCTGGTCGTTCTTGTAGACGGCCTTGAAGGCGTCCGTGTACTTCGTGCCGAGCTTGAACACGTGCCCCACCTCGATGCCGCGCTTGAGTTCCATCGTCTTGCCGCAGCGCGGGCAGACGTCCCCCGCCTGGGCGATCACCAGGTCGGCATAGTCGCCGTCCGCGATCGCGGTGTCGCGCGCGAGGTCCACGTTCTTCAGATGGTAGTCGTCCTTGTTCGCGCCCACGATGCGGCCCGTCGCGCCCTTGAGCGCCTGGTCGGCCACGATGCGCAGGTCCGCCTGCGCCGGCTTCACCGGTCCCACGCTGCCGGCGTTCGCGCCGGACGCCTTCAGCACCATCTCGTAGTCGGCCAGCTCGAGCGTCTTCGCGTTCAGGAAATGCTTCAGCTTCACCTCGTTCACGTCGCGGTCGCCCGGCACGCACACCATCACAGGCTTGCCGTCCGCCGCGTAGACGAGCGACTTCACGAACGCGCTCCCCGGCACGCCCATGAACGCGGAGACCTGCTCGATCGTCTTGGCGTTCGGCGTATGGACCTCCTCGTACGCGGGGCAGGGCTCGCCCGCCGCCGCCGCCACCTTGCGCTCGGCCTTCTCCAGGTTCGCCGCGTAGCCGCAGCCCGGACAGAACGCGATACCGTCCTCGCCCGCCTCGGCGAGCACGTGGAACTCGTGCGAGAACTTGCCGCCGATGTCGCCCGTGTCGGCCTCCACCGGATACGCCTTCAGGCCGCACCGCGCGAAGATTCGCTTGTACGCGTCGTACATCGCCTGGTAGCTCGCGTCCGCCGCGTCGAGCGACACGTCGAACGAGTAGGCGTCCTTCATCAGGAACTCCTTCGACCGCATGAGGCCGAAGCGCGGACGGATCTCGTCGCGGAACTTCCACTGGATCTGGTAGACGGTGATCGGCAGCTGGCGGTAGGAGCTGACGATGGACTTGACGACGTCCGTGACCTCCTCCTCGGCCGTCGGCCCCAGCGCATAGGGCTTTTCGGCGCGATCCTTCAGCTTGAACATGTTCGGCCCCATCGCCTCCCAGCGTCCGCTCTGCTGCCACAGCTCGGCCGGCTGGAGGATGGGCATCACGAGCTCCTGCGCGCCCGCGCGGTCCATCTCCTCGCGGATGATGGCCGCCACCTTCCGCAGGGACCTCATGCCGAGGGGAAGGAAGGTATACAGACCGCCCGAGATCTTTTTCACGAGCGAGGCGCGCACCAGCAGCTTGTGCGAGTCGATTTCAGCGTCCTGCGGGTCGTCCCGCAGGGTTTGGATCATCATCTTTGTCCACTTCATGGCATTCTCTCTCCGTTCCGCCCGAAGCCGGGCGAATAAGAAAGATTTTACCATAAAACGGGAATGTCGGCAAAGCCCG
>CAMNLN010000020.1 GCA_946543025.1 uncultured Verrucomicrobiota bacterium | reverse complement strand
CCGTATCGCCGCGAAGAGGCGCGCGCCGGCCGTCACGGGACGGAAGCATTCCAGCCTCTCGACGGTCAGGATCAGCCCGTCCAGGACCTGCCCCGCGTAGGCGCCGCCGCCGGGACGGTAGCGGATCGTGCGCGCGCCGATGCCGCAGGCCGCAAGGCCGTCGCGCGTCTCGGCCAGCAGCCCCGCCGCGTCGAGCCACGGCGCGCCCAGCACGCGGAACGCCAGCGCGCCGAAGCGGTCGCAGTCCACGGACGCGTACGCCTCCGTGAACACGGCGGCGGGGTAGAGGGCCGCGCAGTCCCAGCTGCGGATCGCGGGCGAGGGCGGCACGAAGTTCGGCCACGGCGCGCGATCGGCGTGAGACCAGCCCCGCAGACGGACGACCGTCAAGTCAAGATCCAGTTTTTCGACGCGCGCGATGAACGTGGCGCACTCGCCCGGCGTCATGCCGTGGCAAAGCGGCACGTCGAGCGGCGCGACGAAGGACGCGAATTCCGGCGCAAGGCGCGGACCGTCCACCGGCCCGCCGAGCGGGATCGGACGGTCCAGCACGGTCACGGGCAGACGTTCCGCGGCGGCCGCCTCCAGCACGAGCTTGAGCGTGGCGAGGTAGGTGTAGCAGCGCACGCCGATGTCCTGCAGGTCGATGACCAGCCGCCCCAGCCCCGCCAGCATCGCGGGCGTCGGACGACGCGTCTCGCCGTAGAGCGAATGGACGGGGACATGCCAGAACGGATGCGTCTCGTGCCCCGTCTTCTCGCCGGCCGCCGCGAGGCCGAACCACCCATGCTCGGGGGAGAAAAGGCACGCCATCCGCGCGCCGAAGCGATCATGCAGGATGCCGCCCGTCGGCGACGCCTGCTGGGAAACGAGCCCGAAGGGCCTGTCCCCGTCGGCGGCGAGATGTCGGCAAAGGGCCTCGTAGTCGACCACGGTCAGGCCCTTTCCAGACGTACGCGCAGGGACGCGACGGCCTGCGCCGTGTTGACGATGGACGGGTCGCCCGGCGGTTCCGCGCCGACGATCGAATCGGACGCGGCGGCATGCAGCCACGTGGCGCCGGCGGCAGCCGCAAACGCGCACGCCCGCTCGTCCGCGAACGCGCCCTGCTTCGCCAGATAGGCCCAGCGCGCGGCGAGGACGCCCGCGAGCAGGTCGCCCATGCCGCCCGTCGCCATGAACGGATTGCCCGCCTCGCAGACGAACACGTCCGAACGGCCGGGCGCGGCGACGAGCGTACGCGGCCCCTTGAGGACGACGACGGCGTGGTAGCGCGCGACGATCTGGCGCACGGCGGACGTGCGGTCGCGCTGAACGTCCTCGGACCTGCACGCAAGGAGACGCGCCGCCTCGCCTGCGTGCGGCGTCAGCACGATCGTCTGCCCTTCCGTCACGGGGAGCGCCTGCGGCTTCTGCGCGTACCAGTTCGCGAGGACGGTGAGCGCGTCGGCGTCGAGGACGAATCGGCCGGTGCTCCCGGAAAGCAGGCGCGAGACGAGCATCTCGGCGTTCGGCGTGGAACCGAGCCCCATGCCGATGACGGACACGTCCGCGCGCGGCGGCACGCAAGCCGGCGTCAGCTTGGTGAACGTCGCCTCGGGCACGAGCGCGGCGGCGGCGATCCGCGAGGCGTCGGGCACCACGAGCTGCACGAGCCCGGCGCCGCCCGCCCGAGCGCCGAGGCCCGCGATGACGGGCGCGTGGACGTAGCGGGCGGAACCGCCCACCACGGTCACGACGCCGACGGAATACTTGTGGGACTCGACCGGACGCTTCGGGAACGCGACGGCGATCTGTTCGGGAATCTGCATGTCTCCGCTCCTTACTCCACCGTCCGGTAGCGCTTCACCGCCTCGGCGTAGGCTGGGGTGCCCGCGTAGCCGCAGCTCTTGAACTCGGGGCAGAAGCCGCGGTAGACGCAGTCCGGCACGCAGCAGGCGGCCAGCTCGGGCTCGACCTTCGCCAGCTCGTCGACCACCAGCTTCCACGCCGCGCGCGTCTCGGGCGACGCCTGCGCGCAGAGACGCCGGCGGCTGATGAACATGACCTCGGCGGCGTTCGCGAAGCACTCGTGCTCCACGGGCGCGTCCTGCCGCTTCTCGGTGCGGTCCTCGCCCGTGCGGTCCGTGCGCTGCGTGCTCACGAAGTGTTCGATGCCGTACTTGTGGCGCACGAAATGCACGCTCACCCAGTACGGAAGGTTGCTCCACTTCCAGCTGACGAGCAGCTTGCGGACGGGGGAATGCTCCGCCAGGAGGATGCGCTTCTTCCAGCGAGACGACGGCTCCTTCTGCCCCTCGGGCATGCGGATGGTCGTGCGGGCGGCGTCGGCGACGTCGCGCCAGCTGCCCAGAATCTTGAGATATTTCAGAAAAGGCTTCGGGTTGTCCATGCCCGTAGCATACCATATTTGGCCGCCTGATGACACAAGAAGATACACGTGCGACAGATTGAGGGCCGTGCGGCGATTTGACGGCGGGCGATCATTCTGATAAACTATGCGCCGTTTCGCGGGCGTAGCTCAATGGCAGAGCGTCGGCCTTCCAAGCCGATGACGAGGGTTCGATTCCCTTCGCCCGCTCCATTTTTTTTTACTTCAACGCCTTCAACGCCTCGGCCAGGGCCTCGTTGAACGCCTTCGAGAATGCCGCCGAAAAGTTGCCCGCCGTCGCGTCCGCCTCGCTGGCGCCGTCGGACGAAAGAGCGACCGTGCGCGCGCCGCGACCGGTCTTCACAACGTCCACGCTCACGGCGGCGCGCGCCGTCCGCTTGCCGGACTCGCGGCAATCGAGCGAAAGGTCCGTCACCAGCACCTCCACGGAGGCGTCCGCGCTCGCCGCGCTGGACTGCGGCACCACGTGTCCGAATCGGCCGTCCGTCGCCAGCTGCGCCCTGACAGGCGCGCGCAGGAGAGCCGAGGGAGCGGCCGCGAACTCGTTGTAGGCGTCAAAGGCCACGGTGCCGTCCGCCCGGCGCACGACAAACGACGGGCGATCGAACGGCGCGTTGACGGCAACCGTGCCGACGCGCGTCGTCGCGAACGCGGGCGGCGCCTTCTCCAAAGACGCGTCGGCAGGCGTGCCGCCGCTCGGCTCGACC
Organism: uncultured Verrucomicrobiota bacterium; assembly: GCA_946543025.1. Classification (GTDB taxonomy): domain Bacteria; phylum Verrucomicrobiota; class Kiritimatiellia; order RFP12; family UBA1067; genus RUG572. The sequence continues at coordinate 16,088 of CAMNLN010000020.1, read as the reverse complement.
GTCCAGGACTTCGGCGTCGGCTTGCCGGAGGTGAAGCAGCCCGCGCAAAGCGCAAGCAGCAAAACCGCAGAGAACCGTTTCATCGGCCCACCCCGAGGCGTTCGGCGCACCGTTCCGGCAATCCCGCCTCCAGGCAACGCGCCTGCGCCGCCGTCACGTCGTACTCCAGCCGACGGAAGCGGATGAAGCGGGAGTCCATGTCGTAGATCACGTAGGACGCGCGCGGATCGCCGTCGCGCGGCTGGCCCACGGACCCCACGTTGATAAAGAGGCGCTGCCCCAGCTCGAGCTTGAAGTCGCACGGCTCGTAATGCACCACGCCGCCCGGCGTATAGGCATAGATGATGGGCACGTGGGTATGCCCGTGGAAACAGAGCGGCGTTCGCTGGTAGTTGAAGTTCGCCTCGGCTTGCTGGTTGTCGAACACGTAGCCCCAGCGATCCGGCATGTCCAGCGTGGAGTGGACGAGCATGAAGCCCATGATCGGCTTCTGGAGCGGCAGGTCGTGCAGCCACTGCATGTCCTCCTCCGAAAGCTGGCTGCGCGTCCATTCCACCACTTGCGCCGCCGCGGGATGGAAATCGGCCAGGGACGTGTCGAGGTAGGAGACGTAATGGTCGTGGTTGCCGCGCACCACCGGACACTTCAGCTCGTCGCGGACGACGCGGATGCATTCCGCCGGAGCGGCATTGTAGCCCACCACGTCGCCGACGGAAACGAAATTCGTCACGCCCTGCGCCCGCGCGTCCTCCAGGACGACGTTCAGCGCGTCGATGTTCGCATGGATGTCACCCAGTATCGCGTAGACTCGTCCCATCTGCACCCCTCTCGTTCCATCAGCGTTTCAGCACCACAGCCGCCGCCAGCTGCAGGTCCTCCACCGTCGTGATCTTCAGGTTCGGCACGTTCGTCTCGTAGATCTTCACGGGCTCGCCCAGCCGTTCGACGGCGGACGCGTCGTCCGTCACCTCCACCTTGGCCTTCTCCGCCTCGGCGTAGGCCCGGCGGATCAGCTGCGCGTTGAACGCCTGCGGCGTCTGCACGGCCCACAGCTTCGAGCGGTCTTCCGTGCGCGTCACGGAGGTGCCCTTCTCCACGTACTTCACCGTGTCCCAGATGTGGCAGCCCACGGCGACCGCGCCGACGCGCTTCGCCAGCTTCACCGTCTCAGAGATCGTCGCCGGCGTCACGCAGGGGCGCGCGCCGTCGTGGACGACGACGATGCGCGTGTCGCTGTCGATCTCCTTGAGTCCGTTCATCACCGAGTTCTGGCGTTTCTGCCCGCCCGCAACCACGGCGCGAACCTTCGAGATCCCGAACATGCGCACCACGGCCTTTGCGCCGATGATCTGGTCCTTGCGCACCACCAGGACGATCTGGTCGACGTCCGTGCAACCCTCGAACGCAAGCAGGCTCCACGCGATCACCGGCTTCGGCCCAAGGTTCAAGAAGGCCTTGTCGGTTCCCGCGCCCATTCGGTCGCTCTTTCCTGCCGCCACGATGATTGCCGTAACCATGTCTTGTCGCTCGCTTTCTTATTTTGGTGTGAAAAGTTTTGGACAGTATATCAAAAGACAGGCCATCCGTCCATTAGTTCCTCGGACGCACACGCCGTCATTTTGGTATACTGCTCGCGTGACGACACCTGTCTCCATCACGCCGATCGGCGTCTTCCGCGGCGCGGCCACGTACAAGTACGACGCGCCGCGCCAAGGCGTCTTCGCCGGCGGATCCGGCACGATCGAGCTCGCCGCCGGACGCAACTTCGAGACGGCCTTGCGCGACCTCGACGGCTTCGAGCGCATCTGGGTGATTTTTCTCTTCGACCGCAACGGCGACGGCTGGCGCCCCACCACCCGCCCGCCCGTCGCCGTCCCCGGCCTCGACCGCGTGGGCGTCTTCGCCTCGCGCGCGCCCTACCGCCCGAACCCGATCGGACTTTCCTGCGTCCGCCTCGTCGCCGTCAGGGGCCGCGTCCTCGAAATCGCCGAGGCCGACCTGCTCGACGGCACGCCCGTCCTCGACGTCAAGCCCTACGTCCCCGCCGCCGACGCGTTCCCGGACGCCAAGGCCGGCTGGGTGGACGCCCAGCGCGCCGTCCGCTGGCAGGTGATCGCCTCGGCGCCGTTCGCCGCCGCCTCTTCCTTCGTCCGCGCGCACGGCGGCCCGGACCTGCTCGCCACCGCCCGGCTTCAGCTGGGGACAGACCCTTTCGACGCCACGCGCAAGCGCGTCGTCCGCACCGGCGGCGAGACGGGCACGTTTTCCCTGCGGATGTTCCGGATCGACTTCGCGTCCGATGCCGCCACGCATACGCTCACGCTCGTCGCGCTCCGCAGCGGCTACTCGCCGGAGGAACTCGCCAAACCCGATGACCCTTACGCCGACAAGGCGCTCCACCGCGCTTTCGCAACCTACGTCCAGCAAGAGACAAGGACCATCTCGCCATGAAAAACCGTGTTCGTTCCCTGGCTGCGGCCATGCGGCTCTCCCTCGTGCCTGGAATCGCCGTCCATGCGGCGATCTGCCTCGGCGAACTGCCGCCCCAGATGCGCTTCGACCTCAACACGTCGCCCAAGACCTTCAGCGCCGACGCCTACCGCACCAACGGCGTGGAGACGATCTTCTACGAGGGGACCCCCTATCGGGGCCGCCCGACGCGCGTCTTCGCCTACTACGGCGTACCCAAGTCGCCCGACGGGAAGAAGGTTCCCGGCATGGTGCTGGTCCACGGCGGCGCCGGCTCCGCGTTCTACCGCTGGGTCAAGTTCTGGAACGACCGCGGCTACGCCGCCATCTCGATGGACACCTGCGGCTGCGTGAGCGGCAACGTCGTCGGAAACGAACAGCGCGCGCACTTCCGCCACGAATGGGGAGGTCCCGCCGGATGGGGCGGGTTCAACACGCTCGACGCGCCGCCCGAAGACCAGTGGTGCCACCACGCGATGGCGGCTGTCATCCGCGGGCATTCCCTGCTTCGATCCCTCCCCGGCGTCGATCCCGACCGCATCGGCGTGACCGGCGTCTCGTGGGGCGGCGTCCTCACGTGCCTCGTCGCGGGCGCCGACCCGCGCTTCGCCTTCGCCGCCCCCGTCTACGGGTGCGGCGACTTCATCGGCTCGGCCCCGGCCACGGAGAAGATGGCTTCGTCCGGCGTGCGCGACCGTTGGAACGCGCTGTGGAACCCCTCGCTCGCGCTGGCGAGCGCGACGATGCCCGTCATGTGGATCGTCGGCACGAACGACCGCTTCTTCTCGCTTCCCGCCGTCATGTCCAGCTACGCCCGCGTGCCGGGCGAGAAGTCGCTCGCCGTCCGCGTGCGCATGGTCCATGCGCACGGCAAGGTAAGCGAAGAGGCCCCCGAGCTGCTGGCGTTGGCCAACCATTACCTGCGCGGCGGCCCCGCGTTGCCGAAGCTTGGCGCCGCGCGCCGCGCGGGCGAGACGGTGTCCGTCCCCTGCTCCTCCGACCCGCGCCTGAAGCCGGCCCGGGCCTTCCTCGACTACACCTGCGACGCGCCGCCCGGCCTGTGGTTCAACCGGAAATGGGAAACAATTCCCGCAACGCTCGCCGAAGGCCGCGTCACGGCCGATCTCCCGTCCGGCGCGAAAGCCTGGTACGTGAGCGTGGAGACCGCCGACGGCAGCCGCGTCAGCACGCCGGTCGACGTCCGCTAGCCGAGCATTCCGTACGCGACGTCGAGCGATTCGCGCGCCTTGGGCGTCACGGAGCCGAGGCCGAACGTCTTCATCGTCTCGCGATAGAGCGCGTCCTGCGGACAGCTTCCGAGATCGGCAAGCAGCTCGCGCATCGCGTTCGCCACCTCTTCCGGCGGGATCTCGTCGATCGCGCGCTGCGTCGCCTCGTCGTTCCCCGGCACGCGGTACGCGCGCCATGTTTCCGGTTTCTGCCGCGGTGCCCAGAACACGCGCTCCGCCCCGCGCCGGGTCACGAACCCGATGCTCGGCAACGCACTTTCAATCGCCGTATCCACGGCTTCCGTCGCGCGCGTCACGCTCCACACCTTGCGGATGCGCTTGCGGATGACCGATTCGCACACCGGCCCCTCCGTCGTGATCAGGTCTTCCATCTGCTGGCGCAGCTTCGGCCGGGCCTCCGGCTCCTTGATCTTCGCGGCCTGGTAGCGGGCGGATGTTTTCCAGGCCTTGTACGGCCCGTGCGTGACCGGCGCGGCGGCTTCTGTCGGGACGGCAGGCGTTCCGCCCGGCTTCTCGGGCGTATTCTCCTCGACGCGACGCGTCGGCAGCGTCGGCTTCGGCTCGTCGATTCCTTTTCGCGCGTTGTCGATCCGTTCCAGAAGCCGCGCCTCGGCGCGCGCGCGGTCGTACGCCCAGTCCATGCTCCACACGCGGCACATGTGCCAGCCGAGCCCCTTCAGGACGCCCGTGCGGTTGACCTCGCGGTCGTGCGCCGTGCGCTGGCCCGCGTACGCCGGGCCGTCGCATTCGATGCCGAGCAGGTGCCGCTTGGGATCGGCCGGGTCGCGCACCGCCACGTCGATGCGGTAGTTCGAGCAGCCCACGTTGCGGTCGACCTCGTACCCGTTCTCGCGCAGGAACGCGGCCACCACGTCGCCGAACGCTTCGTTCGCGGCCGTCCCCGCCGCCGGACGCGGCTTGCCGCCGCCCTTCTCCGCGTAGTCGAGGAACGCCTTGAGGTGGCCGGCGCCGACGGCCTTCGTCCGCTCCAGGTCGATCTGCGAGCCGTGGATCGACGCGAACACGACCACCTGCTCCTTCGCGCGCGTGACGGCCACGTTCAGCCGGCGTTCGCCGCCCGAGAGGTTGAGCGGGCCGAAGTTCATCGTGAAGCGCCCGTTCTCGTCGGGCGCGTATCCCACGGAGAAGAGGATCACGTTGCTCTCGTCGCCCTGCACGTTCTCGAGGTTCTTCACGAAGTACGCGTCGGGTCCGTCTTCAGGCAGACGCTCCTCCAGCGTACGATCTGCCGCCCGGCGCTCGTCGAGGAGCGACTGGATGAGCCGCTGCTGGGAGATGCTGAACGTGACGATGCCCACGCGGCGCGGCTTGTAGCCGGGCTTCTTCATCTCGGCGCACACGTAGTCGACGAGCGCCTGCGCCTCGGCCCTGTTCACGCGCGCGCCCGCGCCCACCTTCTCGAAGCGGCCGTCCGGCACGAACATGAACTTCACGCCGAGGCGCGGCGAGTCCGCAGCCGCCGGGAACGTGTAGAGGCGGTTCTCGTAGTAGTGCTCGTTGCTGAAGGCGATCAGCGACTCGTGGCGGCTGCGGTAGTGCCAGTTGAGGTAGGTGGCGGCCACGCCCGCCACGAGGCATTCGTCGAGGATGCTCTCCTGGTCGGCGATCAGCTCCTCGTCCGGCTCGTCGTCCTCGTCCTCCGCGTCGCCTTTCTGGAAGAAGCTCGTGGGCGGCATCTGCTTCGGATCGCCCACCACCACGAGCTGCTTCCCGCGCGCGATGACCCCGATGGCGTCCCACGTGGGGATCTGCGACGCCTCGTCAAACACCACCAGGTCGAACGACGGCGCGTCCACCGGCAGGTACTGCGCCACCGAGAGCGGGCTCATCAGGAAGCACGGCTTCAGCACGGGCAGGAGCGTGCGCGACTCGGCGAGCAGCGTGCGCACCGCCTTCTGGCGCGACTTCTTCTCGCACTCGCGCTTGATCATGCCCAGCTCGCTCCCCTCCGGGCACGGACCGCTCCGCCGCCGCGGCAGCGCCGCCGCCAGCTTCGCGAACACCACCTTCCGCGCCAGCTCGGTCTGCCGCCCGTCGAGTTCCCGGTAGAGCGCCACCCGCTCGTCCTGCGCAAGGCCCGTGAAGTTCGCCAGCTCCGGCGTCGCCGCCAGAATCTCGTCGAGCGCCTGCGCCGCGAACGAGCGGTCGAACGTCTCGGCGATCCGCTCCGGCGCGAAGTCGCCCTTCTCCAGCGCGTCCACGATCGGACGTCCGATCTTCTTGACCACCGCGTCGCGCGACGTCCGGTAGCGCATCACGCCGCGCGACTCGTCCACGTACGGACGCGCCTTCGCCAGGCTCTCCGCAAGCGGCGCCTCCACCTTCACCTTGCCGATGCCCATGACGAACGCGCAGATCGCGCGCAGGAACTTCGATTTCGCCGCCAGCTTCTCGGCCCCTTCGGCGGCCGCGCGCATCTCGGCCAGGTCCAGCGGACGCATCTTGCCGTCCTCGGACTTGCGGACGAACGCGAAGCCGTTCTTCCCGATCGCCGCCACGAGCCGGTCGATCGCCTCGCCCGTCTCGCGCTCCGCCACGGGGTTCCATTCGAAGCTCGCCACCGGCGCGAGCGCGGCGACGGCCTCCGCCGAGGTCGCGCGCCAGTCCGTGCCCATCTGCGCCACGTCCGCGCGGAGCGTCGCCGCCTCCTCGGCCGAGAACGCCAGCGCCTTCGCCTTGATCTTCACGGCCGCCTCTTCCCCCGTCATCCGCGAGACGAAGCAGTCGTAGGCCGTGAGGCCGTTGCGCTGGACGCGGTGCAGGGCGCGCACGTAGCCGTTCAGCTCGGCGCGGTACTTCTCAAGGTCCGCCACGACCTGGTCCCACTCGCCGGGCGACGCCGTCTCCGGCACCTCGAGCGCGGCCTTGATCTGCGCGTAGAAGTGGCTCTTCTCCGTCTTGTTCGAGTGCAGCTCCAGGCAGAACGGCATGAGGCCGATCTTTTCCAGACGGTCCTTCACCACGTCGAGCGCGGCCTTCTTCTCGGAGACGAAGAGGACGCGGCGCCCCTTGGCGAGATTGTGTGCGATGATGTTCGTGATGGTCTGCGACTTGCCGGTGCCGGGCGGACCGTGCAGGACGAATGTCTTGCCCAGCTCGGAATAGAGGACGGCCGTGAGCTGCGACGAGTCCGCCGTCACGGGACAGTACAGCTCGGCCGGGTTGGCGTGTGCCGCGATCTCCTCCGGCGGGAACACCTCGATCCCGTCGTCGAACATCCCGCCGCCGCCCACGAGGTGGTCTACGAGCGGATGCCTGGTCAGCTCGTCCGCGCGCGCGGACATGTCCTTCCACATCACGAACTTTCCGAACGAGAAGCAGCCGAGCGCGGCGTCGGCGAACACGTCCCACCCCTCCTGCCCCGCGATCGCAGCGCGGAAGGCGTCCAGAACCTTCGCCACGTCCACGCCGTGCTCGTCCACAGGCAGCGGATCGACGTCCGGGACGGAAATGCCGTACTGGCTGCGCAGGAACTCGACGAGCGTGGTGTTGACGGCCGTCTCCTCGTCAAGCGCGTACATCTTCACGCCCTCGGCCATGGAGGCCCGCTGGAGGCGTACCGGCAGGAGAATGATCGGCGCGCGATACGCCTTGCGGTTCGCGCCGCGCCCCGGCTCCAGCCACTGGAGCGCGCCAAGCGCGAGGAAGAGCGTGTTGACGCCGCTCTCCTCCAGGTTCCGCCGCGCGTCGCGGAAGAGGCCCGTCACGCGCCGCTTCACCTCGTCCGGCGGCAGGTCCGCCGCGAGCGTGTTCGCGCCCGCCTTTTCCTCGACGGAACGGATCGAGACGGCCTTGCCGTCCGACAGCATGTCCTCCACCGCGCCAAGGTCCGGACATTTCAGCGGCACCACCTGACGCGACTTCTGGGGAATGTTGAGCAGACGGTTTCGCGCCGAGAAGTCCAGCAGCTTTTGCGTCCAATGCTCGATTCGGCCGGCCGTGCCAACCGTCCTCTCTCCGTCACCGTTCTGTTCGACCGTCATTCTTCGTTCCCTTCCGCCGGACTGCACGCCGGACAAGTCGCATTATACCAAAACCGGCCCGTCGCGGTCGCGGCCGCGCCACCTTGCGCTTCACGCGACGATCGTCCTTGAAACGTTCCCGCCATGTCCATTATCCATTGTCGGCCGCCCCTGCCGCCGCCAACGGGTGCTGACAGGCCAAGGTCGACGTGATATAATCCGCCCATGCCTGACGGACATGAGACACCGGGCAAGACGCCCTTCTCCCTCCCGCGCATCCTCGCGTGGGAGGTGACGCGGCAATGTCCGCTCAAGTGCCGCCACTGCCGCGCCGGCGCCGCGAACGTGCCGTACGCCGCCGAGCTCTCCACGGACGAATGCCGCCGTGTCATCGACGCCTTGCCGCCGCTCATGGTCATCTGGACGGGCGGCGAGCCGATGCTGCGCCCCGACATCCTCGACCTCGTGCGCCACGCCGCCGCGCGCGGCCTGCGCAGCGTCATGGCCCCCTGCGGCATGCTCGTCACCGAAGACCGTCTGCGCGCGCTCAAGGAAGCCGGCGTCATGGCCTGCTCCTTCTCGCTCGACGGCCCCGACGCCGCCTCGCACGACGCGTTCCGCGGCGTGCCCGGCGCCTACGAAAACGTAACGCGCGCGATGCGCGTCGCCCGCGCCGTCGGCATGCCCTTCCAGGTGAACGCCACGATCTCTCGGCTGAACGCCGACCGGCTCGACGACCTTTACGCGCGCGCCCGCGAACTGGGCGCGGCGAAGCTCGATCTCTTCTTTCTCGTGCCCGTCGGGCGCGGCAAGGGAATCGCCGACTACGCGCTCACCCCCGAACAGACGCGCCGGACGCTCGACTGGGCGTTCCGCAAGGCGAAGGAGGGGCCGCTCGCGATCAAGGAGACGTGCTGCCCCTCGGCGCCCGCCTACTGGGCCGACTGCGGCGGCGAGGCCGTCTGCGGGCCGCGACCCTGCGGTTGCCTGGGCGGACGCGGCTTCGCGTTTCTTTCCCATGTGGGCGACCTCCAGACGTGCGGCTTCATCGAGAAGCCCTGCGGCAACATCCGCGACTTCGGCTACGACCTGCGCGCGCTCGTCGCCGCCGTCGTCAACCCGCTCGGCGCGCGCGGCAGCTGCCGCGGCGTCATCGCCTGACGGCCGCGAGCGCGTCCCAAAACGGCGCAAGGAACGCCTCTTCGTCGGCCACCGCCATGCCGAGCGTGATCGCCGGCTTGTTGGCCCCGTGGAAGTCGCTTCCGGCCGTGACCGCAAGGCCGAGCGCGTACGCCGTGCGCAGGTGCAGGATCGTCTCCTCGGGCGCATTCGCCTGGTACTCGGCCTCGACGCCGTCAAGGCCCAGATCCTTCAGGTGCGCGAGGCCCGCCTTGAGCGTATCGGGGTCTGACGTCCAGTAGCGCGGATGCGCCATCACCGCCACGCCGCCGGCGCGGTGGATGACGTCGATCGCGCGCGCCTGCGCAGGGCGATAGCGCGTCACGTAGGCGGGCGCGCCGACGCCCACGTATCGCGCAAACGCGTCGGCGACGCTTTCGGCAAACCCCTTCTCGACAATGACGCGCGCGAAATGCGGACGCGCCACGATCTTTCCGTTCGCGTACTTCCCGACCTCTTCGGCGGCGATCGGGATGCCGAGGCCGTTCAGCTTCGCGAGCATCTTGGCGTTACGCTCGTTGCGCCCGGCGCGGATCTCCTCGAGGAAGTCCGCGAGGCACGACGCCGCCGGATCGATGCCGAGACCGAGCATGTGGAACTCCCCGTTGCCCGCGCCCGGCTCGACGTTCAGCTCGATGCCCGCGAGCCGCCGCCCCGTCACGCCCAGCCGTTCGCACGCGGCGAGGAAGCGCGCACATCCGTCACAGTTGTCGTGATCGGTAAGCGCCATCGCCGTGAAGTCACGGCCGCGTTCCGCCAGCTCCTCGGGGGGAACCGTACCGTCGCTCGCCGTGCTGTGGACGTGGAAGTCGATCATGGCGTCAGTGGAACTTCCCTTCCGCCTTCAGCCGCTTGAAGTGCTCGACGTCGCGCTGGGCGAACACCTTGGCCGGATTGCCGCCCGCGATGGCGTAGGCCGGAATGTGGCCGTGCACCACGGAACCGGCCTGGATGATCGCCCCCTCGCCGATCGTCGTGCCGGGCAGGAGAATCACCTGCGAGCCGATCCACACGAAGTCGCCGATAATCACGTCCTTCGCGATGTAGGTCTTGTCGTAGGGGATGGCGTCGCCCTTGTCGTAATTGTGGTTGCGCGTGAAGATGCGCAGGCCGTCGCCGGAATGGAACCAGTCGCCGATCACGAGCCGTCCGTTCCCGCTCGCCCACATGCCGTTGAAGTGTACGTGGTCGCCCAGCTCCGTGAAGCGCGTCGCGTGCACGGCACCGCCGCAGTGCAGAGCCTTGCCCACCCGCTTCGCCTTCAGCCGCACGGGCAGCCCGTGGGCCAGGCAGATCAGCCGATTCCGAAGACGCACGCGAAGCTTGCGCGGAAAGATGAAGAACGTCAATACGTGCGCAAGGAACTCAACCATGACCTCCGCCTCCTCCGCGCAGACGGTCCGCGAGCAACGTGGACGAGGTGCCCTGCGTGTAGGGGAAGTAGACCACCTCCACGCCCACGGCCGCGAGCTTCGCCTCCACCTCGTTGTACATGGCGCTTCCCTTCCAGTCGTTTCCGTGGAAGAGGCGGTTGAAGCGCAGCTTCTCCCAGGCGGCGAACTTGTCCATCGTCGTCTGCGGCACCACCTCGTCCACCCAGCGGATCGCCTTGACGATCTCCACGCGCTCGGCGTACGGGATGATCGGGCGATGCCCCTTGTACGTCTCCACCACCTCGTCCGTGGACACGCCCACGATCAGCCGGTCGCAGTTCTCCCGCGCGCGACGGATCAGGTTCAGGTGTCCCACGTGGAAGAGGTCGAATACGCCTGTCGTGTAGCCGATTGTCATTGATGCGCCTCCCTTACCCGTGCGCCTTGAGGAACTTGCGCAGGGCGAGCGCCTTCTCCATGTCGAACGTCGACGCCGGGTGGTGCGGCCTGAGGCGCCCCGGCCAGCCGGCCCAATCGCCGTAGTTGTACGTGAGGACGGTCTCGGGGTCGTTCGGCACCATCACGTCCACGCCCTCGAAGGTCGCGGGCCTGAGCGGAAAGATGTCGTCGTAGTCATAGACGGTCTCCTTCACCCAGTCGGGCGTCATGAACTCGATGCCGCGCAGGACGGCGGGCTTCGTCTCGGGCGGGGCGGAGTCCTTGCCGTCCATGATCCACTCGCGGCGCGCCGAATCCAGCGCCGCACGGTGCGCCGTGTCGTCCGCCTGCGGGTCGAACCGCGCCGCGTTGCGTTCCTGTGCGTCCCTGACCTTCATGAAGAGCGCGTGCTTCTCCTTCAGGGTCGGGAGCGGGGAGTGGTAGAGATCGTACGACATCACGGACGACGTGACGTCCTTCGGAAGTTCCCGGTGCGACACCTTGATCTGGTTCCACTTCCGCGAAAAGCGTCGCCAGGCATAGTACCCCTCGTGGCACTTCTCGTTGAACACCTCACAGAAGCGATCGTACTCCTCGCGGATCATCCCCTGGTCCACGTCGTCGTCCCACGGGATGAAATGCCCGTTGTGGCGGACGGTGCCGAGCAGCGAGCCGCTGATGGTCCACGGATGGAATCCGTTCTCGCGCGCCACGCGCAGCACCTCGCGCAGCAGCACGAGCCCTGCGAGCTGCACGTCACGCGCCATCCCGCGCGCCGGCGGCATGTTCCCCACGTCCGCCATCGTCAGCAGCTCGCGGCGGAGCAGGGACGCCTGCACGGAAAGAGCCGGCTCCGGGCTTTTCCGCACGCGCAGGCCAAAGAGCCGCGTCACGCACTTCCCTTTCTCGAACTTCGTCTCGAGGAATCTCATTGGGGCTTTTCCTCTCTCAATCTCTTCAGCGTGGCGGAGAGCAGCGTAGAGCTTGTGCCCTTCGTGTAGGGGAAGTAGACGACGCGCACGCCAACCTCCTTGAACTTCGCCTCCATCTCCTCCCAGCGCTCCGTCTTGAACCAGTCGTCGCCGACGAACAGAACGTCAAAGTGAAGCTTTTCCCACATCTTGAACTTGTCGAGGTCGTCCTGGGGAATGGCCGCGTCGACGTATTTGATCGAGCGCACGATCTCAAGGCGTTCCTGGAACGGGATGACGGCGCGCTTGTGCTTGTACGCCACCAGTTCGTCCACGCTCACGCCTACGATCAGCTTGTCGCACAACCCCTTCGCGTTCTTCAGCAAGTTGAGGTGGCCGATGTGAAAGAGGTCATAGACCCCGCTCGTGTAGCCGATTGTTGTTCTGCTCATGACGCGGCCATTATACCAAAATCCGGCCCTGCGGCCAAACCTTACCCGAAGCCGAGCGCCGCGATGACGGAGGAGGTGGCGTCGGGATGGTTGACGCAGACCTCCTTTGCGGCGAACGCCGCACGGGATTCGCGATCCGGGTCGCGCCCCGCCGCGACGTCGCGGATAAAGCCGATCACGTCCTCGTCCGCGTATGCCTTGCGCACGTGCTCCGCCAACGTTCGGGCAAACGGCAGGAACTGCTCGTCGAGCGTCGCGTCGCTCTCAAGAAGATAGCACTGCGGACAACCGGTGTAGAAGTACTCCGCCAGGAACGAGCCGCAGTCGTGAATCAGGGCGTCCGAGTTTCGGAACGCATCGAAGTAGTCGCCGCCGCGCTGGAAGATCACGTTCGGATGCGTCTCCATCGCCCACTCGTAGGCGGCGGCGCGTTCCGGCCCCCACCACTTCGCCGTCGCGAGGCGCGGAAAGAGCAGCGGATGCGGACGGAACACGAACGTGATTTCGGGGAACAGCTCCGGCAGGCGCTGGAAGAGATCGGCGTTCTTGAGAAACGTGGAGAGCGAGAGCTCGCCGGGAATCTTCTCGATCGTATGATGCGGGCAGATGAGAATCGTCTTGCCGGCGGCTGCCCGGCGGGGAATCGACGCGAGGCGGTCCATCTTCGCGTAACCCACCGTCACCGCATTCTCCGCCAGCAGCGGATTCTTTTCGACGTTCATCCGCCGCGTCGCCTCGTTCGAGACGAAGTAGCGCCAGGCAAGGACGATGTTCGGCAGGAACGGCGTCTTCTTCTCGTTCGAGATGAAGAGTCCGCCGTAGCCATAGTAGAGGATCGCCACGAGGGCGCGTTCGGAAAGCCGCTCGGTGGTGTAGTCGGGCAGCGTCTGATCCTCGTAGACCACCGTGCTGAACACGATGTCGGCGTCAATCGGCGCGGCGGCCTTCGTGTCCGGATCGTAGAGGGCGTACACGGCCGCGCCGTATTTTCTTCGCAGGCTTCCCGTCGTCTTCTCCAGCGTCGAGCGCAGGAATTCCTCTCCGCGCGTCACGCGGGGAGCCACGGCTATGAAGCAGTCGAAGCGAGGATCTTCCGCCATCCGCGCATAGACGCTCTCGCCGGAGAACATGGAGGCGTCGCACACCAGAAACGCCACCTTCAGCCGTTCGCCGCGCGCCAGCTTCTCGCGGCAGGCGCACACATGCTTCGCGTAGCGGGCGCGGACGACGGGCGCAAGGGCGCGGACACGCGTATCGCGCGCGTCCGCCAGCAGCCGCCGCCGGATACGCTTGCGCACCGACTTCACGGGGATGACCGCAGTCGCGAGGCGGATGATCGTCTGTGAAAGATTCGCCATTCTCAACAACATTCCATTTCTTTTTCGGTGTCGTGCCAAGCCGTCGGCTGTCATGACAGCGGGCGCCGGCGGACGACCAGTGCAGACAGGGAGAGGAATACGGCCGGCCAGACGAGCAGGTCCTCCAGCAAGGTCCGCGCGAGTTCCGCCCATTCGATGCAGCGGCCGGTGGCAAGGTCGGAGACGGGCGTCGGCGCCATGAAGGCGGACGTCACGCAGGCGACGCCGCGCGAGAAAGCGAGCCCGATGCGGTCGCCGAGCGGAACCTCCAGTTCCTCCGTGAACTGGTCGAGGGTGTCCGGCGCCATCAGCGCCACGGCCAGCATGACCAGCGCCGTGAAGATCGCCACCGGACGCGACAGGGCCGCCGAGAGAAATATCCCGAAAGCTGCCAAAAGCGCGAGGACCGCCAGCGACTGGAGCGTGGCGCGAAACAGGTTCGCGAGGAAGGAGTCGGCCGGCAACAGCAGCTCGATGTCGCGCCGCGGCCTCAACATCATGGCCACGGCCCCCGTGTTGGCGAAGACAAGGCTGTTCGTGACGGGCGCGGCCGCCGCCGTTCTTTCGAGCGGAATTTCCACGAGCGTCTGCGTGTTGTTGGAAACGGCCCCCGTCAAGCCGCCGAACGTCAGCGTTCCCCGCGCCGAACGGCTCATGGAGCTTGCCGACGAGAAACACACGCGCACCGCCAGGCCGCTGCGGCTGCTGTCCGCCGGAAACGTCCACGACAGGCTTTCATTCGGAACAATGGCGTCGTACCGATCCTTTTCCCTGTTCGTCAGCAGCTCCAGCACCCTGCGCCGCGGAGCCTTCCTGACGGCCTCAGGAGTGGACGGATCCTTCAGGTATTCCTCCATCATCTGCCGCGCGACCGTGGCCGGCGGCGGCAGGATCGGCGCGACGTGATGCCGGCAATCCGGTGCGTCGGGAAGGCGCGCAAACGTCAGCGCGGCGTTCAGCACCAGCGCCACGGCTGCCACGCCGCACAGGGCCAGCCAGCGCCCGACCGCCACGCAGAAGGCGGACGCAGGACGCACAACGGTGAGCGCCAGCCGGTTCGTCTCCCGCTCGCGCGAGAAGAACCCGCACGCGCACGCCAGCGTCACGACAAGCACGACGGCCACGACGAACCCCGGAACGGCGCGAACGTACATCTCCCGCCAGCCGGACGCCGTGTTGTCGGCGCGCACGATCGACGGGAACAGCACATGGACAAGCGCGACGGCCGCCACCAGCAGCGTCATCACATGCCCGCGCACGAGCGCGCGCAGGGTCAGGCGGAACGATTCCCTCACCGCCCCTCCCCGACCGTCTCGGCGAAGAACTTCTCCAGCGGCACGCGCGGATGGTCGAAGGCGACATCCCGCCCGAACTTCGCGGACGCTTCCGCCGCGAACGCCCGGGCCTCATCCTCGCCCAGCCCGGCGATCGTGAAGCGCGCGTCCTGCTTCCGCGTCAACAGCTCGTCGGTCCGACCGAACGCCGCCACCTTCCCCTTGGAGAGTATGGCGATCTTGGTACAGACGTCCTCCGTATCCCCGAGCAGGTGCGATGTCATCACTACCGTCACGCCCATCCCCGCGAGCCGACGGATGAGTTCCTTCACGTCATGCGTACCGATGGGATCGAGACCGGACGTCGGCTCGTCGAGAATCAGCAGCTCCGGCTTCGCGACGAGCGCGGCCGCCAGCGCCACGCGGCGCGCCATGCCTTTCGAGAAGCCGCCGACCGCACGGTTCGCCACTGTCGACAGCCCTACCTGCTCCAGAAGCTCGGCGGCCCGCGCCTTCGCCGCCTTTCCATCCATTCCGGAAAGGCCCGCGTAGTAAAGCAGCGTCTCGCGCGCCGTGAGGAACGGATGCAGGTACGAAAGCTCCGGCAGGTAGCCGAGGCGCGCCCGGGCCGCGCGCGCGCGCGGCGGCAGGCCGAACAGGCGCACCGTGCCCGCCGTCGGCGCCAGCAGGCCGAGCACAAGCTTGATCGTCGTCGACTTGCCCGAACCGTTCGGGCCCAGAAGACCGAACACGTCTCCTTTTTCCACCGTCAGGTCGATGCCGCAGACCGCTTCCGCAACAGGCCTCAGCCAAAAGTCGCGAAAGGTCTTCCGGAGGCCCCTGATCTCAATGACAGGTTCGCTCATGAAATTTCCCTCCGTTCAAGCAAGATCGATCCGACGACCAGCCAGAACACGACAAGAAGCGCTCCGACCGCAAGCGGCGCAACGAGCTGTCCGCATGTCGGGACGCCGCCGTACGAAAAGCAATCCACCAGCCAGAACCGCTCGATGTCAGGCAAAACGGCCCGGACGGGCCAGATGAACGACGACAAGACAGCCAGCGCGACGCCCGTCGTCACGGCGGCCGGCGGCAGTCGCACGGCCAGCGCGCCAGCCAAGACGATGAACACGCAGCAACCGACCGCCAGCACCCCCAAAGCCGGGAGAAGCGTCAGGCTCAACGGGACGGTCGCCTGCACAGCGACAAACGCCAGCACCGGCACCTGCGCAAGGGCGACGGCCATGCATGCCGTCACGCAGAAGCGCATCCGGCGAAACCGGTTGAGCGCCCCGGCTGCGGCAAAGCCGGCAAGCGTCAGCAGGACCGCCAGGATCAACCCCGGTTTCCAGATCGGCAGGAATCCCAGGCGCTCCTGGACGAGCCCCATCTCGGCCGTCG
>CAMNLN010000019.1 GCA_946543025.1 uncultured Verrucomicrobiota bacterium | reverse complement strand
GCAACCAGTACCTGCCCGGCATGACGATGGGCCGCTGGGGCATGCACCTCGACCGTACGCAGACATGGTGGGATCTCGCGGGCGACTGGTTCCGCTATCAGGCGCGCTGCCAGTGGATGCTGCAAGAGGGAACATTCGTGGCCGATGCGCTCTTCTTTTGCGGCGAGCAGGCGCCAAACCAAGGCGGCAACACGGATGGCGCGGGCGCGAGCGACATGAAGCTTCCCCCGGGTTACGACTGGGACATCTGCGCGACGAAGGCCGTGGAGATGCTGAAGGTGAAGGACGGCCGCGTGGTTGCGCCGGGCGGCGTGAGCTATGCGCTCCTCGTCCTGCCGCCGCAGGAAACGATGAGCGAAAAGATGCTCGCCACCGTGGAACGCCTGCTTGACGCGGGCGCGAAGGTCTGCTGTCTTGTGAAGCCGACGCGCGTGCCAGGATTGACAGGATACCCGATCGCCGACGCGCGTCTTCGTGCGCGTGCGGAAAAGGTTTGGGCGAAAGGCGTGATGACATGCCGTCCGTCCGAAGCCCTGGAAAGGCTCGGCATCGCGCCCGACTTTACTTCCACCGAGAACGATGCGCAGAAAGGCGCGGTCTACATCCATCGCCGCAACGCGACGGCCGACTGGTACTTCGTCGCGCTCAACAACGACAAGTCGAAGTCGTTCGAGGCGTCCTTCCGCATGACGGGCCGCCAGCCCGAGATATGGGACGCCGAGAAGGGGACGATCGTCGACGCGCCGCAGTGGCACGAGGAGAAGGGGAGGACGGTGGTGACACTCGATTTCGCACCGAGCGGTTCCGCGTTCGTGCTGTTCCGCCGTCCGCTCTCCGGAGACCATGTCACGAAGGTGTTCGCGAACGTGACGCGGAGGATCGATCCCGTGCCGCAGGAGCCGCCGCACACGCTTACTGTCGAGAAAGCCGTCTACGGCGTGTTCGAGAAGCCCGGACGCCCAGACTGCGCCGACGTGCGCAAGCTGATAAAGCCGGGCGAGAAGATCAAGGTGCTGAACACCACCATGGGAGGAGATCCGGCTTACCTGCAGGTGAAGGAACTTGAGGTCGTCTACCGCCTCGCAGGAGCGACAAAGACGATCCGCGCGAAGGAGCACGGCACGATTACGATTCCATCGGGCGCTGAGGTAGTCTCGGCCTGGTACGGCGTGATCGACCCGGCGTGGAAACCGTCGGCCGACCAGACGATCGACATCACGGCCGCGCTCGTGGCGCGCGTCGAGAAAGGTTCGCTCTCCGCCGTCATCGACAATGCCATCGCAAAAGTCGATCCCGCGCCGATGCAGCACAAGGAGGCGCGCGTCACCTACACGTACGACGGCGTTCGCAAGACGGTCGTCGTGAAGGAACATGGGGAGCTGACCATCCCGTCCGGACGGCAGGCACCCGATCCGATGCCGGACTGGGAATGGCGCGACGGCAAGATTCTCGCCGCCCAGCCGCTGACCGCAGTCCTCAAGATGGCTTCCGGCGCAACGCGGCACATGACGGCCGAACCTCCGCCCGCCGTTTCCGTGGAAGGTGCCTGGAACGTGACATTCCCCATTGACTGGTATGCCGGCGGCGCGGCGAAGAAGGATGTGACATTCACGTCGCTTGCGGACTGGGCTGCGAACAAGGATCCTGACATCCGCTATTTCTCGGGGACAGCGACCTATGCGAAACGTGTGCCGATTATGCCGAAGCCGGGCTTGCGGACGATTCTCGATCTCGGCACGGTGAAGAACTTCGCCGTCGTGACGGTGAACGGCAAGACGTTCCCGGTCCTGTGGAAGCCGCCGTTCCGCGTAGATATTACGGACGCGCTCGACCTGAACGCCGACTCTTTCGCGCTGGAGGTGAAGGTGACCAACCTCTGGCCGAACCGCTTGATCGGCGACGACTTCCTGCCGGAGGACTGCGAATGGAAGGGCGTCATGCGCAAGGGCGTAAAGGAGATCGGCGTCAAGGACATCCCGCAGTGGGTGAAGGACGGGAAGCGTTCGCCGACGGGCCGCCACACGTTCACGACGTGGAAGCACTGGGCGAAGGACGAGTCACCGCTCCCGTCCGGCCTGTTCGGCCCCGTCTTGTTGCGTTCTGCCGTCTTTGCGCGCGAGGAGAAGTGACGAGATGGGCGAGATGCTGACTGAGACATCAGAGGGGATTATCCTCAACGTCCGTGCCGTGCCGCGTTCCTCTCGCGCCGGCCTGGACGGGATGATTGGCGATGCGCTTAAGGTGCGCATTCGTAGCGCGCCTGTCGATGGCAAGGCGAACAAGGAACTGGTCGAGGTACTGGCGGACG
The DNA here is from genome assembly GCA_946543025.1 of uncultured Verrucomicrobiota bacterium. Taxonomy (GTDB): domain Bacteria; phylum Verrucomicrobiota; class Kiritimatiellia; order RFP12; family UBA1067; genus RUG572. Next base: position 17,703 of record CAMNLN010000019.1, on the reverse strand, counting down.
CCTTCGGGCTGCCCAAGTCCGCCGTCGTGTTCAAGGGCGGCGAAACGTCGAAGACGAAACGTCTCCTCTTGCGTGGCACCAGGAAAGAAAATATACTATCCCGCCTATGAACAACAAGACGCTTCAAGAACGCTATCTCCGCCGCATCCTCAACTCCAAGGTGTACGACGTCGCCTTCGAGAGTCCGCTTGAGGAGGCGCGGACGCTCTCGCGCAAGCTGGGCAATCGGTTTCTTTTGAAACGCGAAGATCTCCAGCGTGTCCACTCCTTCAAGGTGCGCGGCGCCTACAACAAGATGTCGCAACTTCCCGGCGCGGCGTTAGAGAAGGGCGTGTTGGCCGCGTCTGCCGGCAACCATGCGCAAGGCGTTGCGCTGAGCGCGCAGCGTCTCGGCTGCAAGGCGACGATCGTCATGCCGGTGACGACGCCCGAGATCAAAGTCGCCTCGGTGAAGAGTTTCGGCGCATCGATCGTTCTTTCAGGCGACTCCTACTCGGATGCCGCCGCGACGGCGGCGCGCCTCGTGAAGGAGAAGGACTATACATTCATCCCTCCCTACGACGATCCCGACGTGATCGCCGGGCAAGGCACGGTGGCGATGGAGATCCTGCGACAGCATCCGGGCCGGCTTGACGCCATCTTCGTGCCCGTTGGCGGTGGTGGTTTTGCGGCCGGCGTCGCAGTCTACGTAAAGGCGGTTCGCCCGCAGGTGAAGGTCTATGGCGTGGAGCCGGTCGATTCCGACTGCATGAGCCGATCAATCAAAGCGGGGCGTCGGATCAAGCTTCAGGAAGTCGGGCTTTTCGCCGACGGCGTGGCTGTAAAGACACCAGGTAAAATCACCTTCGACCTCTGCCGCCGCTTCCTCGACGGAATCGTTCGCGTCTCGACAGACGAAACATGTGCGGCCATCAAGGACATCTTCGACGCGACGCGTGCGATCTGCGAACCGGCTGGCGCGCTCGCACTCGCCGCCGCCAAGCAGCATGCCGCGAAGAAGGGGAGCCGGGGCGAGACCTACGCCTGCATTGTCTCCGGCGCGAACATGAACTTCGACCGCATCCGCTTTGTCTCTGAGCAGACTGAGATCGGCGAGAAGCGCGAGGCGATTCTCGAATGCCGTATTCCAGAAGTACGCGGCGCGTTCAAGGCGTTCATCCGACGCCTCGGCAAGCGCAATGTCACAGAGTTCAACTATCGTTATTTCGATCCGAAGCGCGCCTACGTGTTCGTCGGGTTGTCTGTCGTCGATCGCGCCGAGACTCGACGCATCGTTGAGCAGCTGACGGCGGCAAAGATCGGCACGATCGACCTTTCAGACGACGAGCTCGCAAAGGAACATGTCCGCCACATGGTCGGGGGCCATACGCAGGGGATTCACGACGAAGTGGCCTACACCTTCGAGTTTCCCGAACGCCCCGGTGCGCTTATGGATTTCCTTGAAACGATTTCAAACCGCTGGAACATCACGCTATTCCATTATCGCAACCATGGCGCCGACCACGGGAAGGTTCTGGTTGGCCTTCAGGTGCCGCCGTGCGAGCGCAAGGCCTTCACGCAAACGTTGAAGTCGCTCGGCTACGCATTCCGGGATGTTTCGTCAAATCCCGCCTATCGCCTGTTTCTTGGCAACAGAGGTTAAGAGGAGAGACCTAGTCCCTGCGATGATGCTTGCCCCGGCACTCGCTGCAGAAGAAATCTGAGCCGGCCCATGTCGTCTCCTCCTCGCGTCCGCATTGCTTGCAGGTCCGCTTGCGAAGCTCGCGGACAAGCTTTAGCTCGGCTGCATGGTCGTCAAGATAGATGGGCGCGAAATCCATCACGCGCGACTTCCCGACGAGCGTAACGCCGAAGGGAGGTTCCGTTCCGTCGGCCGTACGCAGGCTGACGATCTGCGTCCGCTTGCCGAGAAGTCGAACGGCATGGAGGGCTGGCGCGTAGACACGGTTGTCGCTCACAAGGATCGCTACGTCATAGGCCGCCGGCATGGCGGCGTAATACATCATCGAGGAAGCCAGCGACATCGATATCCAGGCATCGTCGGCAAGGTTCTCTCCACCGCCGATCTCGACCTCGTGGATCTTCGTCTCGTAATGGCAGACGCTTTCAAGGAATTCGTAGAAGGCGCGTTGCTTGCCTGTGTTGAATGACGAGCGGGCAGAAGGAATCGTGCCAAAATACATGGTCCGGACAAGCGAGACGTCCTCGTCGATCGTGTTCGCGAGTTCCTCGCAAAGGAGACGTGGCAAGCGAGCGTAGTCCACCTCGAAATTTTCTTCGCCCAATTTTGCGAAAACCGCAGACCGACTCCTGTAGAGCCAGCTGCCGTCAATGAACACCATTGCTTTCAGAGCCATGTCTCTTTTCCTCCTTGTACTTGTAAAACAAAACAACTAATCCGATTACATATCCCGTTCTTCAATCAGCCAGGGAATCGAATTGTCGGACGACGTGCCGACGTCAAGCGTTTCGGTTCGCGTAACCGGAAGGGGGGCGGGCGATTTCTTTTCTGGAACAGTCGCCTTTTTCGGCTCCGGCGGGGTAATCTTCTTTGGTGGCGGCGGAACATTCTTTTTCTCCGCCGCAGGCGCTGTCTTTGCTGGCGGCGAAGGGGTTGCCTTCTTGTCGGGAGGCGGTTCCATCTCCTTTGGCAATGATGGCGCAACTTTCTTCTCCGCCGACGGATGATCCTTTTTGGGGGATGGCGGGGCTATACTTTTTTCTGCTTGAGGTTCTGCCTTCTTTGGCGCGGAAGAAACGGCCTTTTTCTCCGGTTGCGGCATTTCCTTCTTTGCCGCTGGCAAAGGTTTCTGGGAAGGGGGGGCAACTTGCCGATTCGGCAGCGTCGGCTGAATGGATGGCTTCCTCGGCTTGACCAGCTCCGCCAGTTCAGGGTCTTCACCTTGATCGAAGTAGTTGATTGGCTTAATATCCTTGAGGGGGGCAGGCGGACGTGCCGTCTGAGGCGAGGTCGCTGCCTTCCGAGGCTCGGCTTTCGGTTGAGAAACGGCAGGTGTCGGTGCGGGGATTGGCGTCGAGCTTGCCGGAGGTGCCAACTGCTGGGGGGGGGGCTGTTCGGTGATGGGTTGGCGAGATGGCAACGGTTCCTGCAATTGTCTTGCCGCGGCGTCTTGCTGCGCATAATATTCAGGGTAGAGACGGCGACGATGCCGTTCGATTTCCGCCTTGCGCAGCTTCTCCTCTGCCTCCTTCAAACGATTCCGCTCGGCTTCAAGCTCGGCTTGCTGTCTTCTGATCGTTTCTTTCATCTGTTGCGATTCGGTGCTTTCGGCAGGGGGAGCCGGCGCGACCGGCGCGGGAGCAGTCGTGACGACGACAGGTGTTGGGGGCTGAAACTGCACGGCTTGCTGCTGGCGTGCGACCAATGCGGCGGCCAGCGAGTCTAGCTTCTCCAAGATAGGCTTGATGCCCGTTTCTGGCTGCGTCGGTGCCACAGCCGGAGAAACGACCTGTGGTTGGACGATTGGCTGCGGTACGACGACTGGAGCTTGTTGGCGCTCGCGGAACGCGATGTCGAGCAACCTGTCGGAAAGTTCCCGGTTGTGGCTGACAATCGAAATCACCACAACGGTAAAAGTAATCACGACAGCGACAAGCAGAACGACGAAAAAAACGGATAGACCCAGCATTCGCTTGCGCGCCTTGGCCTGTTCGGCATCGATGTATTCCTGAAACGCTTTTAGAACAGGAAAATCATTCGCATTTGCCGCCTGACCGAACAAGCTGATTGCATTTTGGTTTGCGCCGCCGTCTTCCGGTGTGACGTTATCATGCATATCTTTTTTCCTAACTGCCTTTTCAAATGGTTTGTATAAATTTTAACATGAACATCGTCCGCCCGCAACCATATTTTGACAAAAACAAAATGCGCATAATGCCTGTTATGTAAACTAGACGATTATGTTCGACGACCTTCGCGGGGAAAGGAGTTTTGATATAATAAGGGCATGAAATACGGCGATTCAGAACCATTGGCTGCGCGGATGCGTCCGCGTACCTTGGGCGAGGTTGCCGGACAGGAACATATCCTCGGTCCGGGCAAGCTGCTGCGTCGTGTGATTGAGGCTGATCGACTTACGAATATCATTCTTTTCGGCCCGCCAGGTTGCGGCAAGACGACACTCGCCGAAGTAATCGCGAAGACAACGGAACGGAATTTCGTCCGTTGTTCCGGCGTCATCTCAAATGTCGCTGAGATCCGCAAGGTCTGCGAACGAGCCCGAACCGAGCTAGGGGGCATGGGAACGATTCTTTTCGTGGACGAGATTCATCGCTTCAACAAGGCCCAGCAGGATGTCCTGCTGCCGTATGTGGAGGACGGATCCGTCGTCCTCATCGGTGCGACGACGCACAACCCATCGATGTTCGTCAATACGCCGCTCACATCTCGCTCTCTCGTCTTCCAGCTCCATCCCCTTTCTCCTGCCGACGTCAGTGCCCTTCTTGACCGTGCAATTGCAGACAAAGAACGCGGCTACGGAGACCTCTCCATCGAATTTGACGAGGAAGCCAAGCGTTTTCTTTCGGAAATTTGCGACGGGGACGGACGGCACGCGCTGACCGCGCTTGAAGTCGCGGTCCGTTCCACGCCGCCTGACGACGACGGCACAATCCGTCTCTCGCTTGACGTGATCCAAGAATGTGTCCAGAGACGCATCGTACAGTACGACAAGAAGGAGGACGGACACTACGACACGATTTCGGCGTTCATCAAATCTGTTCGCGGATCGGATCCTGACGCTGCGGTCTACTGGCTCGCGAAAATGCTTGTCGCTGGCGAAGACCCGCGTTTCATCGCGCGCCGCCTTGTCATACTCGCTTCAGAGGACATAGGAAACGCCGATCCGCGCGGAATCACGGTGGCCGTGGCAGCCCTTCACGCCGTCGAATTCGTTGGAATGCCGGAGGCTCGCATCTCCCTCGCGCAAGCCACCACGTATCTTGCCACGGCCCCGAAATCGAACCGTTCGTACGAGGCGCTTGAGAAAGCGTGGCATGATGTGGAGACGGGCGCCGTCCAGCCCGTGCCGGAACATCTCAAGAACGTTCATGTGAAAGCCATCGGCGCGGAACAGAACGACGGCTACAAGTATCCTCACTCCTACAAGGACGCCTGGGTAGAACAGTCCTACCTTCGCATTCCGGAGCGATACTACCACCCTTCCGATCAGGGCTATGAAGCCACAATCGCCAAGCGCATGGCCGCGCTCGGGCATCCTTGACATCGGCCGACGAATCGACTAGACTATAAGAAAAAATGTCCTCGAACCGTACCAGCGACACACTAAACCAGCGGAACGCGAACTTCGACAACAGGTTGCGCCCTGGTCAATTTTCCGAGTTTATCGGACAACAGAAGATCAGAGACCGTCTTGAACTTGCCGTCAAGGCCGCAAAAGACCGCCATGAGACGCTTGACCATGTTCTCTTTTCAGGACCTCCTGGACTTGGAAAGACAACGCTATCCTATATCCTCGGCGACGCGATGGGCGTACATGTGAAAACGACATCTGGTCCTGTGCTGACAAAACCGGGAGATTTGGCCGGACTCCTGACCTCTCTTGAGGCAGGCGACATCGTCTTTATCGACGAAATCCACCGGATGGCGAAAACCGTGGAGGAGTACCTCTATTCAGCAATGGAGGACTTCGCGATCGACATCATGATTGATCAAGGACCGAACGCACGCAGCGTGCGACTCGAGCTGCCGCGCTTCACGCTCGTAGGTGCCACCACGCGTATCGGCTTGATCGCCGCTCCCCTTCGCGCCAGGTTCGGCCTTGTCAACCGACTCAGCTACTACGAACCAGACGAGTTGGCCGCCATCGTCACGCGTTCCGCCTCAAAGTTAGGCGTGGACATCGAGCCGGATGGAGCACATGAGATTGCCGCGCGTGCACGCGGTACGCCACGTATCGCCAACAATCTACTTCGGCGTGTACGCGACTATGCGCAGGTGAAGGCCGACAATCTCATCACTAAACAAGTGGCGGTAGACTCTCTCTCTCTCCTCGAGATTGATCCGAACGGCTTGGATGAAATGGATGTGAAAATCCTTGAGACAATCTGCGCCAAGTTTGGCGGAGGTCCAGTAGGACTTTCGACGATTGCCGTCTCCGTCGGGGAGGAACCAGACACCATTGAGGAAGCCTACGAGCCATTCCTCATCATGGAAGGCTACCTGGAGCGCACACCGAAAGGACGCATGGCTACTGCCTTGGCGTGGAAACGTCTTGGCCTTGCCCCTTCGGCGCGCCAGCCGTCATTATTCGCTTAATTGTCTTCGTAAATTGAGTCGTCAAGTCGGCTGATTTCCGTGTCGTCAGGTGTTGGCAAAATTCCAGTTTGAAGTGAAATTTGGGAGTCGAAATCGAATCAGGCAACAAACCAAGGAAGGACAGATGCGATTACACCTATCCCTCCTCTTATTATGCGTTTTGTCTATTTATTATTGCGCGGGAGCGGAGGCGTCGTCACCATACCCCTTGCTCTTGAGGTACTCGATGACCTTGCCGACTGTCGTCAGCTTTTCGGCTGCTTCTTCAGGAATCGCCGCACCGAATTCTTCCTCGAAAGCCATGATCAGCTCGACAGAATCAAGCGAATCCGCGCCCAGATCATCGATGAACGACGCTTCCAATGTTACCTGTTCGGCATTGACGCCCAACTGGTCAACGATGATTTCCTTCACGCGATCTTCAAGTTTTCCTGCCATTTGATTTTACTCCTTTGGTTTGGATGAAGAAAAGTATACCAAATTCCTGGTCAGATTGCGAGTGCAAAAAGAATAAAGTTTTGAATCGAAGTTGACTAAAGATTTCCAGGAAAATCGAATGTATTTCCAGATGGTACCCTTATGGTCGGCGACTGGAAAGCTGGCTGTCAGTTCAGGAGGCGATCGGAGGCAAAAAAAAAGAACGCGCCCGGTATAGCCGAGCGCATTCGATTCCTTTAGGAGAATCATATTGGGCTGGACGGATAACGCAGCCCGAATTGCCATTTCAGATTAGGCGCGGCCCTTGGACTTCAGGAACTCGATCGACGGCCGGATGGCGTCGAAGGTGTCCTCGTGACGCTCGCACTCGACCACATACCACTTCACGCCGTCGGCGTCGGTGACCGGGAAGAGTTCGTCCCACGGCACCGGCGTCGCGCACAGCTTGCCGTTCTCGTCACAGCCCGGCTTGCCGAGGATGGCGTCGAACTTCTTGACGCCCTTGCCCATGCCGTTCTCCTTGGCGTGGAGCGTCGGCGAGCGGTGCGGATACTTCTTGTACTGGGCGACCGCGGTGACTCCGGGGAACTCGTCTCCCGCGCAGGTCGTCCAGCCGACGTCCTGCTCCATGCACACGTCCTTCGAGGTGTTCGTGAAGAAGTAGTCCCAGAACGACGTGCCGTTGAGCATCTTGACGCCGTGCTCCCACGTGTGGTTGTGGAGGCCGATCTTGCAGCCTTCCTTCTTGGCGACCTCGGCGGCCTTGTTGTAGAGCTCGACCAGCTTCTTCGTGAAGTCGTCGATCGCCTGCGAGGGCTTGCAGGGCTCGCCACCGCGGCCGGTGGACCAGGTGGCGCCGGGCGGGATGTTGCCGCCGCCGGGGCAGATGATGAGGCTGTTGCCATAGGCGAGCTCGAACTCGCACGTCTTCTTGAGCACGTCGGGGTTGAACGTGCCGGCCTTCGTGTCGAAGCCGTACTTGTCGTTCGACACGTGCGTGCCGCACACGACAAGGCCCGCGTCCGCGAGCATCGCCTTGAGCTCTTCAGGCGTGTGGTTGTAGTAGCCGGCGAACTCGACGCCCTTGTAGCCGAGCGCCGCGACGTCCTTGAGCGCCTGCGCCATGCCCTTGCCCTTCACGAGCTCCTTGCCGGACTTGTCCTTCTTGCCGCCGATGTACGTGCGGATGGAGTACAGCTGCAAGGCGACCTGGGCCTTCGAGCCGCAGCAGCAGTCGAAGCAGCAGCAGCCGGGCATCGCGATCGAGGCACCTGCGGCGCCTGCTGCGCCGAGGAACGACCTGCGTGAAATGTTCATCTGACTTTTTTCCTTTCGTATTGGTTGTATACGTCATGCTCCGCACTTGCGGAACAGTTCAATTGTACCACGTGCGCCCCGCGCAGGCAAGCCCGTCAGGGCAACTCCTTCACGAAGACGTTGCGGAACTCCACGGGATCCCCGTGGCACTGGAGCTCAAAGCGGTCGCACGCCGGGATGCCCTTCTTCGGGTCGCGGTAGTTCTGGTAGACGATGTTGTCCACCACCTTCACGCCGTTGAGCCACACGCTCACGCGGTCGCCCACGATGCGCATCCGGCAGGTGTTCCAGTCGCCGATCGGATGATCGGCGCGTTCGGTAGCGGCAAAAAGCTCATTCGGATTGTTCCAGATGCAGCCGGAGCCGAGGCCGTTCCACATGTTGGGGTCCCAGATCTGCACCTGCGGCATGCCGCGCAGGTAGAAGCCCGAGTCGCCGTAGACGCGCAAGAGGCGCCAATCGGCGATGATCTCGACGTTGCCGTAATCCTTCGCGGCGGCGATGGAATAGCCGCCTTCCAGCCCGTCGAAGAAGAGCGCGCCGTCGCGCACGTGCCAGTGCGCCTTCATGAGCGCATCGGCCTTCGCCTGGAGTTCCTTAACCTTTTCGGGCTTCATCTCGCGGCGCGCGAACGGGTCGTTGAACTTCTCCTCGCGCGTGCAGCCGCGCCAGCCGGAGAGGTCTTTGCCGTTGAAGAGCGAGGTGAATCCGGCGGGTGTCTGCGCAAGTCCGTCGGCGGAGATCGAGTAGTCCGCGCCCACGAACTTAACGCGCACGTTGCGCGCGCCGGGACGGAGCCACTTGCGCCAGTTGCGTCCGGGGATGAAACGCTTCTGCGCCTTCAGCACGCCATCCTCCACCACCGTGACGGAATCCTTGAGCTGCCGCACCTCGGTGAATAGCCACCGTTGCAGGGCCTTGCGGCTGTCCGTGAACGGCTCCGCCGACGGATGCTCGTATCGGATGACATACCAGTCGCTTGGCGCGTCGGGGGCGACATGCCGCCCGTCCAGATAGGTGAAGCCCTCCGCGTCGGTCGTGGGCTTCTCCGCGCACGTGCAGCTGCAGCATCCGCCCAGCAGCGCCGCCGCGCCCAGCAGGGATGCGATCAACAAGTCTTTCATGCTTTTTGCTCCATTTTCGGCGAGCGTTTTTCCTGACGAGCGTACGAAACCGTTCGTGTCCGCCCTGCACGCCGCTCTGACCGGGGACAGTATATCATTTTTACCGCCATGCCGCTAACGCTCGCCGCAGCTCCCGAATTCGCGCGCGTCCCTTTGACAGTCCAGCCGGTTTTTGGCATAATGCCGCCAACTAAAACAAGGAGTCTGCAATGCCATTGGATATCCAATCTCTGCGCACCATGGGCGCCGACATCAGCCAATTCACCGTTACCGACAGCGGCGCCGTCCAGAAGCAAGGCTTCGCGCACCGCCTGAAGTCGTTCTTCGGCTTCCGCTCGGCGGTGGCCGAAAACGCCCAGACGATCGCGGCCATCCGGCAGGCGATACAAAACGAGCCGAACTTCTTTGCCGACGACGTCAAGCAGCGCGCGACCGCCCTGCTCGACGCGGTACGCACCGACCGCGCGATCAGCGCGACGAAGATTCGCTCAATTATCGGCGAGCTGGACGCCATGAGCGGCCCGACGGAACGCAAGAGGGCCCAGGCGCAACGCATCACGGCGCACCTCGCGAATCCCAACCATCAGGTCCCGGCATGCTTCCAGGGACGCGACGACAAATGGCGCGAGTTTCAGACCCTCGTTCGCGCGCGGCTTACGATGGACGAGCCGCCGGGCGGATTCGTCCATCAAGACTTCGCGAGCGAAATCGCACAGTACGAGCAGGTGGTCCAGGACATGTTCGACGGTCTCGCCGACGTCGAGGGTGGTGTGGACGAGCTGTGGGGCGTCTTCGAGCGCGACGGCTTCCGCAGAAGTTCGGCGGGCCTCCGGGACATCGCAGACCTGCAGGCGATCGCGGTGAACGTGCGCAGCACGCTCGCCGAGGCAAAAGCAGTGGGCGAGGCGCACGGTCCGCGCATGCGCGCCCTCGTGCTCGACAGCCTGCACACCATGCAGAGACCGTTCCCCGCCGGCACCACCACCAAGCTCGTAAACGCCGGGACGACCCTGCCCAAGATGGGACTCGACAGGCTGAACGCCCAGTCCTCCGTCACCGAGATTCACAAGGCGATCTGCAGTTTCACCAAGGCGATTAGCTCATACGACTTCGAGGCACACGACATCGCGCTCAGCGGACCCGACGAGAATTCGGCCGCGGGCATGCTCCTGACGGCGGCCGCCATCGACGCCTTGCCGGAAGAGACGAAGCGCAACATCCTCGCCGCGCTCAGCTCCGAGGACGGACGCAACCTGCTTGCCTTCTACGACTCGCAGACCGTGAGTCCCGAAGCCGTAAACGTCATCGGCATGATCTCCCGCATGACCGAAAACATCAAGTCGTCCCTCGGAATGGAAAACCCCACCGAGCGGCTGCCGCGCCCCCGCGAGCCCGATCTTTCCAAGATACCGCTCGCCGTCAGAACGTCGTTCCTGGTCCAGGAGATCGTCACCGGCGACAGGGGAATGCCGGGCAAGCTAGGCATCATGCGATACGCGGAAAAGATCGGAGATTTCCGCACCAGGATGAACGAATACGCAACGGCGTCGCAGGCAGTGAACATCGCCAAGCAGCTTGCGGCGCAATCTGCCGCGCCGGAAAACCAGTCTCCCTTCGAAGTGGATCTCGCGCGAACGCTACAGGTCCGCATGCCGGACGGGAGCCTCCTCGCGAATGGAACACAAAACCTCGCGGCCGGCAAGGACAAGATCGTCCAGGTCATCACGGGCGACGCGAACGCGACGTTCGCGAACGCGTCGCCGACCGACAAGATGAAGGCGAGCATCGTGATGGCGGTCATGAACCAGTCGTGCAACGGCATCACGCTCAATGCGTTCGCCCAGAGCCTCAACCGCGATCCCACCGGCGCGATGCCGCCGTTCACGTTCTCGGAGAAGAGCAGCACGCGCATGGAGGAACATTCAATCCGGCGCGAGGAAAACGGCGACATCACCATGACGCTGAAGTACAGAGCCAACACGGACTTCCTGACCGTCGCCAAGAACGGGAAGCCGGAACACATTCCTCTCGACGATGCAAGCTACATCGAGTATGAAATGACCACGAGGATCTCGGCCGCCGACCTCGACAAGCTGGCGCAAGCCGATTGGAGCAAGTTCGACGCCAACCCTGTGTCGGCCGCCGACGACAATTCCTACTCGGGCGCGTTCGTCGCCACAAACCGCATTCCGCCGGCGTATCGCTTCCAGGGAACGGTGGAATCGCATATACACGTCAACATCGCCGCCGCACGCTAGAAAGATAATTCCCGAAAGGAAAGACAGCCATGACCACATGCGAGAAACTTGTAGCCGAACTCGGACATGAACTTGACCTTGAACTCGCGCCGGGCACGGACGGCACCACCGAGATCGCCGTCGAGGGACGCCTCACGCTCATCAAGCCGGACGCCACCGGCGAGTCGGCCACCATCTACACCATTGTCGCGATGGCCGACGGCTCCCACGATCAGGAGATGATGAGGTCCGCCCTTTCGATCAACCTGTTCGGGCTGAAGACCTTGGGCGGCCACCTCGGCATGTATCTCGACGCGTACATCTACTCGCGTATCGAGCCGCTTGCCGACCTTACCGCGGAAGCCCTTGCTGACAAGCTCGTCGCCTTCGCCCGCGTCGCGAACGAAATCGCGGAAAAGCTGAAGTCGGGCGGGCCGAGTCCGCAAGAAGAGACGCAAAACGAGCCACTTCCGCTGTCGGCGTTCATGCGGGCATGAGACCCGAGGCAAGGCGTCGCTACGCAAGCTTAAGTCACGACCGTCCAGGTGCGGCCGCACATGTGGCAGGTGACGTCTACCTTTGGAGGAAGCGCGCGGCGCTCTTCCGGCGGCAAGGCCGCCAGCATCGCCGCCGCGCGGTCCGCGCTGCAGCGGCACGCGAAGACGAGCGGCTTCGTCTGGCGGATCTCCGCCTGCGGCAGTCCCAGCTTCTTGAGTAACGTGCGGATGGAGACGGACGCCGCCGCGAGCGCTTTTGCCGCCGCGAGCGACGCAAATGTCTCCGCCACGCGCGCGAACGCCTCCGCGTCACCGTCCGGCGGACACTCCACCATCAGCCCACGCGCATAGACGGGTACGCCGTCGTCCCCCGCCGCGGCGACAACGGCGGTGCGCCCCCGCCGTTGGAGAGACTGCGCGAAATACGCGTCCAGACCAGCCGCCACCGCCTGACGACTGCCGATCCCAATGGCCACCGCGCCCGAGCCGAGGATGCTTCCCGGCACGGAGCGGATTACCTCGAACGTGCCGTTCTTTCCCAGCACGACAGGATCCTTTGGCGCGCCGAGGCCGTCGAAGTCGTTCAATATCTTCTTCTTCGTGTAGCCGCGTAGCGTTCCCGCCACGGTCGCCTCCGTCAAAAATCCCTCCAGCGGGCCTGGGCAGTCGAGTCGGAAAGTCACCGTCTCGTCGTCGGCGGAACATTCCGCCCCCAGGAGCGCCGCGCCCGCAAGCGCCTGCGCGAGGTAATGAGAGGCCGTCGGCCCCGAGAGATGCGCACGGGCGAGCGATCCTGCCGCATCCGTGCAGTCGGCCGCCGTCACGACTAGCTTCGTCTGGGCGTCGAGCGCGATTGTCAATTCGTCTTTCATGTGGAATGCTAAAGGTTCTTCGGAATCAGTCGGGCCGCCAGCGCAAAGCAGAGCACGACAGGCAGCCAGATCAGGATTTCGGGATGCACGACGTAGTTCTTCGAGAGGCTCGTCATCAACAGCTCAAGAAGATTGTAGGCGAGAGCCACCACGAGCGCAATTGCCATGCCGATCGTCGATTCGCGCCGCTGCGCCCGGATGCCGAGCGGCACACCAATCAGCACGAAGCAGAGCGAGGCGAAGGCCGACACCCATCGCTTCATGAACTCGGTCTTGAGGTCGCTGAGCTTTCGCCGCGCCAGGCGGCGCGCCTTGCCCTTGGTCTCCTCCGAACTCTTCGCCTTGGATTCCTTGACCTCCTGCTTCGCCTTTGCGATCGCATGCAGCATCTCGCTCCGCACGACGCCGTCCTCCGTCATGCGCGGCAGCAGCGTGTAGTCCTTCTCGCGGCGCTTGTACTTTCCATCCTTGAGCGCGTCCTTCACATGGTATCTGTAGTTCTCCACGCGCACCAAGCCCGGATGCGCCTCGTCCATCGGATCCACCGTCAACCCCCGCATGTGCAGCACAAGGTCGCGTCCGACGCGCGACACCTCGGCCGTCGTGGCGGTGATCATGCGGTCGAAGCGAGGGTTGGAATAGTCGAGGACGACGAGGTTGATGAGTTTTCCGTCCTGCTTGTCGTCGCAGTAGATCTTTACCTTCGGGAAATCATCGATGACTCGACCAGGTTCCAGCAGATCCAGGCCCGCTCCCACGGAGAGGCGCTTGACGAGGTCGCGCCGTACCTCGTGCCCGCGCGGCACGATCTCGTTGTTGATGAAAAACCCCGCCAACGTGCAGAGCGCAGCAAAAGCGAGCGGCCATCGCATGACCGTGAGCAGGTTGACGCCGCAGGCGCGCATCGCGGCGATCTCGCTATCCGCCGACATGCGAGAAAAGACGAGAATAGACGCGACAAGCAGTCCGATGGGGATCGTCCACTGCATCGTCTCGGGAAAGCTCACGAGCGCAAACCGCCCCACGAGGTCGAACGGGATGCCGTCCAGGATGTAGCCCACGATCTGCACGAAGAGCCCGATCGTGAGCACGAAGGTGAGCACGAGAAAGGCGAGCAGGAAGGACGAGAGAAACGCCCCGAACACGTACCGTTCGAGAGTCTTCACGCGCCCGCCTCCTGAGTTTTGGCAACCAGCGGCGCGGACTTCTTGCCCCAGCAGGAGATCGCCCGCACCGAGAACGCCACCCCGTCCGCCGGCAGACGCGAGCACGCGACGCGGAAGACGCTTGGCGCGGACGCGCGCGGGTCGGAAAGCGGGAAGCGATATCCGGGAACCGCCATGGCAAACACATGTTCTTTTCCGTCCGCGCCGGTCGCCGTCACTTCGTAGACGCCCGCGCGCGCCGAGCGGACCGCCGTCGCGGCCGGGATCGTCACTTCCCACAGGTCCGCCTGTTTCCGTTTCTTGTCGCGCAACGGGCCCTTCGTGCGCGTGACCGTCAGTTTCGCCTCTTTGGGGAACTCCGGCGCCACCGCCTTGGCCGCGCGCGACGGGAACGAGAACGGCTTCTTCTCCGCCGCCGGCAACGGCATCACCAGGTCGTCGCCGAGCGCCGCACCCGTCATGAACTCGCGCCGCGAGAAGACCACGCGGTCGGCGTAGACGCGCACCAGCTGCCCCTGGCGGCAATCCATCAGGTTTGTCACGCCCATCGCCTTGATTCCGTTCTGCTTCGCGTAAAGCTTCCCCTTCGGCGTACGGGCGTTCTCAAGTCCGCCTTGAAGCCAAATCGCCCCCGGCGTACCTTGCGAGACGTTGCGCAGCGAGGCGCAGCCCACGGACGTGAACGCTCCCTGCCAGATCGCGCGCTCGTCGGTGAGCGAGGTGTGCGAATGGCCGGAGAACGCGATCGCGTTCGGATAGGACGAAAGGATGCTCGGCGTCGTGCCGTCGTCCTGCCCCCACACCTTCTCGCCGTGCACCGTGCCGCGCGGATGCGGGTGCTGCACGTGGAAGAACGGCTTCGCCGGGTCGAACGGCTCCTTGCGGGCGGCGTAAAACTCCTTCATCCCCTTCGTGAACTTCTCGCTCTTGCCGTTGCAACCGCCGTGGCACCAGTGCGCGCCGATGAACGGATATCCGTTGACGGTCTTCTCGAAGAATGGCGTCCACTCCTCGTGGAATATTTCGCGCCACCACTTCTTCGGATCGGCGACGAGCAGGTTGGCCTTGCATTCCGCCGCATCCGGATAAACGGCCTTCGCGCGACCGGGGCTGGACCAGTCGTGGTTGCCGAACACGAACACGCGCTCCACGCGCCGCCCGTCCGGCGACTTGTCATCCGGAAATATCTTGAACCAGACGTCCGCGATCGCCTTCAGCTCGCCCGCGAGGCCGCTGTGCGCCATGTCGCCGGCGATCGTCACGGCGTCCACGCCGTTGTCGCGGAAC
Source organism: uncultured Verrucomicrobiota bacterium (assembly GCA_946543025.1). Taxonomy (GTDB): domain Bacteria; phylum Verrucomicrobiota; class Kiritimatiellia; order RFP12; family UBA1067; genus RUG572. Next base: position 2,467 of record CAMNLN010000019.1, on the reverse strand, counting down.
CAGGCGAACGCCTTCTCGAGCGTCTCGGCGCCGTACGGCTCCCGCAGCGACGCGCCGCCCTTGGCGAGGCAGAAGTGCACGTCGGAGAGCGCGCCGAACGAAAGGAGCGGCTTGCCGTCCGTGAAGACGCCCGGCTTCGCCGCGAAAATCCTGTTCGGCGCAAGCGCGAACGCGCCCAGCCCGCCGATGAAAAACCGTCTTGAGACGTTCATGTCTTATTCTCCGAAGTTCCACTGAAGACCGAGCGCAAGGCCGTAGGCCATCCCGCAGGGCGTGTCGACGGACATCGCCGCCGTGGCGTCGAAGCGCAGGCTCCAGCGATCCGTCAGGTGGTAGAACGCGCCCACGCCCGCCGTCGGGCCGATCGCGGTGCGGTGCGAGCCGTCCGCGAACGCGTGCCGCGAGGCGAAGAGCGCCGCCGCGCCGAAGGTGACGAACGGGTCGAACCGCTCGCAGCCGAAGAGCAGGTCAAACTCCTCGATGCCCGTCAGGTGGAAGAGTCCGCGCGCGGCGAATGCCGTCACCGTCGCGTTGCCGCCGCGCGAAGACGCGGCATTTGGCGCACAGCCTCCCTCCAGCTCAAGCGCCAAGTTGTCCGAAAGGTACCAGCCGCCGCGCGCGGACGCCATCGCCGCCCGCTTCAGCGAGCTGCCGTTGCCCGGCAGGAAGATGCCGCCCGACGCCCCCAGGTAAGCCGACGGAAACCCGTCGGACTCCTCTTCGGCAACGCCCGGCAGCACCAGGATCAGAAAGAATAATGTTGCAAATGTTTTTTTCATGTGGCAATTGTAGCAAATCTCCCCCCTCTTCCGCAATCCGGCATTTGGCGGCCCACCGTCCGAATCCCTATTCGTCAAAGGCATCAGTCGCCTAGCGAACGCGTATCAGCACATATCGGAACGGGGCGAGTTCGACGCGGGCCTTGCCGCCGCTGACAGCCAGGTCCTTGCCGGAGAGCGCGTCGATTGCGCGCGTGGCGGTCGCGGGGAGCGACATTTCGGCCGTCACGGCCTCTTCGGCGGAGACGTTGGAGACGACGATGAGCGATTCGCCGTCCTTACGGTAGACGCTCGCCTTCACCGAGGCTGGCGACACGGCAACCGGTTCCTTCCAGTAGGGCGTCCATTCCGCATCCGCCGCTCCGAAGTCGTCCAGCGCCTTCCACAGCGGGGCGAGGCGCGGCACGGCGGCAAACCCGCACGGACGCACCATCACGTCGTGCAGGAGCGTGATCGCGAGCGCGTCGTCGTAGCTCCAGCCGGGCTTCTCGTAGGCGAGGAACTCGCACGGCACGCCGTGGTTGCGGCCCATGAACTCGGCACGAAAGGCGTCGATGTTCAATTCCTTGCGGATGTCCTTTCGGTTGCCGCCCACCGCGATCTGCTCGCCGTCCCAGTAGGAGTGCGCGAACGCGAGCGTGGCGGGGCAGACGTAGCCGCTCTGGTGCGCGTCGATGCGGCCGCCACGCGCCTGCACGAATTCGTACAGCTCGCGCATCATCCTTCGCACGGCGAAGAACGGATAGGTGACGTGCAGCTTGCCTTCCGCGTCGCGCCAGCCGCAACCGTGCCGCTCGTTCGCGCACGCGCGCGGCCTGATCGTGCTGTCGAGATAGACGCCGTCGAGTCCTAGCGCGTCATAAGCCCCCCTCACGCGCGCGAGCCAGACGGCAGCGAAGTCGCTGTTGTAGCAGACGCAATAGTCGCGCTGGCCCGGTTCGCGGAACCAGTGGCTCACGTACTTCCCGTCCTTGTTCTTTCCGAGCCATTCCGCGTGATGGTCGCCCCACGCCGGATCGAGCGGCGAGAGCTCGTAGCCCTGATAGACGAGAACCTTCATCCCGCGCGCATGGCAGGCATCGACGATCGCCTTGAAGTCTGCGCGCGGCGTCGGATTGTTCTGCACGGGTATCCAGTCCTCATGAAACACCACCGTCTTCGTGCCGGCCTTCGCGACGGCGTCGAGCGTCTCCTTGATCTTTCCCTCCGGAAACGCCCGCTGCGCGGTCCACCACACCTCCGGACGCTTGATCGTGATGCCCGCGCCCATCGGCGGCGCGTGGACCGTGTGGTTCGCGTTGAAGCGCTTCGGGAACGGCTTCACCGGCGTCGCCTGGAGGCCGAAGGTCCAGGTGGACGGCAGCACTGTGGCCTTCTCTGCGAGGCGGATGCGCAGAATCGTGGCGTCCGTGCCCGGCAGCACCTCGATCGTCCGCGCGGGATCGGCCGGCGAGAACGCCTCGTCGCTCTCGCAGAACCAGCACAGCCCCGCGTCCTCGTCGCCCAGCCACACGGCGCAACGGAACGGCCACGCGAGCGGACCTTTTACGGCACCCGTGTTGTCGAGTTTGCTCCACGAGGCCGGCGAGTAGTTGAAAAGCGTCGCACGCGCAGAGACAAGCGGAATCTCGATCCACGCCCGCGAGAAGTCCTTGCGGTTGCCCTTCGGGCCTGGCACGAGCGCGAGC
>CAMNLN010000018.1 GCA_946543025.1 uncultured Verrucomicrobiota bacterium | reverse complement strand
GCGGCATCCTCGAGAACGTGCGCGTGAGCGACATCCGCATGACGCGCTGCTGCCAAACGCCGATCCTCGTGCGGCTCGGGCGGCGCCGCGAGCATCCGGACGGGCGCGAGTCGTTCCTGCGGAATGTCGTCATCGAGAACGTGACGGGCGAATCGGCGAGCCTGCTGGCCAGTTCCATCACGGGCGTGCCCGGTTTGCGCCCGTCCGGCATCACGATCCGCAACGTGAACCTCAAGCTGATGGGAGGCGGCCCTGCCTCCGAGGTGACGCGTCCCGTTCCGGAGGCGGAGAAGGCGTACCCGGAGAACAGGATGTTCAAGCGGCAGATGCTCCCCGCCTACGGCTTCTACGTGCGCCATGCGGACGGCGTGACGTTCGAGAACGTCACGCTCACGTACACAGGGGATACGGAGGCGCGCCCCGCGATCTTCATCGACGACTCGACGGACGTGAAGACGGAATCCTGCACGTTTCGTCCGCCGGTCGGCGCCTATCCGGCTGTCTACGCTACCGGCCGCAAATGAAATCCAGCAAGTTGGGATCGTCGAACACCTTGCCCGAGTGGGCGACGCCGGGGATGTCGTGGAACGACGTCTGTTTGGCCCAATCCGGGAAATCCTTGAGGTAGTCGCGGAAGTTCCGGAACCGGTCGTAGCGGTTCAGGCCCTGCGCCATCGCGGCGGGCGATTTGTCGAGCGCGCCGCCCTGCGACACGTCTGCCGTGCCGCAGCCGCGCCAGACGCGGCGCGAGGAGAGGTTGGCGAGGATGGCTTCGCGCGAAAGGGCGGCCGAATAGCGCGGACGGTTCCTGAGGCCGTAGTGCCAATCGACGTCATCGTTCAGCCGCAGCTCCGTGGAAGGGGCGATGTCGGCAAATTCCACTTTTATGCCCGCGCGGGATGGACACTTCCCGACGGCGGCGTAGCGTCCGACGAACTGTCCGCCGGCTGAGAAGCCGAGGAGGACGATGCGTTTCATCGCGGGATAGAGGTTCTTGTCGGAAAGCGTTTCGATCAGCCGGTCGACAACCTCGAAGGACGAGATGCCCGTACCGGTCGCGTCGCCGCCGCCGCGCCAATCGTCTGCGGGCGAGCGGATGTTGTTCTGCCAGTTGCACCACATGGCGCGTCCGTCCTTGATCTTCGCCTTCTCCAGCGCCATGCGGCTCGGAAAGAGCGGAGAGACGATGAACGGCTTCGCGCCGCGCGTCGTGAGATTGGCCTGGAGCGTGTCGCGCGCGGCGGGCTTGACGCCTCCGCCCCAGCCGTGGACGACGATCACGCCGAGGTCGGCGTCGCGGTCGCCGGCCGTGACGGCATGCGCCGCGTCGTAGTAGACGGCAGGGGACAGACCCTCCATGGCGAACCTGGCCGACTTGAACGGCCTTACGGCGATTGTCGCCTTGAGCGTGTGCGACGCGCCGGGAGCGAGCACGTAGGCGCGGTCCCGGTAGAGCGTGGCGCCTTCCATGCAGAGGAAACGGCTGCCGTAGGACGGATCGTCGGCGGAGCCGAACTTGCTAAAGTCTGGCCCCGAATTCCACATGACGAGCTTGATGTTGCCCTCGTACGTGACGTCAATGGCGCGGTTCAGGACAGGATCCTTCAGCAGGTGGCGGTGGGGCCCGTCCTTTTCCTCGAAGACATAGCCGGGCTTGCCGACCGCGACGAGACAGGCGGGGAAGTCGCCTTTCCACCTGCGCCGGTCGCCCTTGTCGGCTTCGCCTTTCCAGAAGTAGCGTGCGCCGTCCGTGCCGGTGACGGTACAACGCATGGTATCGCCCACGCGGAAGTAGGGATGGAAACCCTCGGTACAGGCGTAGGGCTCGGAACCCGTGTTGACGACGGTGAACGTGGCCGTGAGCGCGGGGCCAAGCTCGTACGCAAGTTCGGCGTGGAACGGGTGCGGCCAGACGGCGCGCGTGGCGGGGGTGTCGTCGAGCGCGAACACGACGCGGCTCGCGGTATGGTCCTTGACCTTCCATTCCGCGTAGCTCGTGACGCCGTGGATCTTGCATCCTTCGGGGCCTTCGAACACGAACCAGGGCCAGTAGATCGGCAGGCCGCCGTGGATCTGGACGCCTGCCTCGCGCGGACATTTGTCGTAGGGCTTCGGCAGGGCGAAGACCTCCTCGCCGCCGGCGGGCCGCCAATTGACCAGCCGTGCGCCGTACGTGTCTGCGGCGGCGCGTCCGCCGTCGGGCGAGGCGATCTCCACCGTCGTCGCGGACGCGGCGAACGCGGCCAGGCTTCCAAGGACCAGAGCTGTTGTCATCTTCATGTTTCGTCTCCGAAGCCGCCGCGCATTTCCGACGGCGGCGATGTCTCGCTTGCGTTAGGGACCGGGTTATGGTAAACTAATCGCTCTCCGGGACTGTAGCTCAGTTGGTAGAGCACGACACTTTTAATGTTGGGGTCGCGGGTCCGATCCCCGCCAGTCCCACCACTCCCGTTCGGTCGCAGGGGCGGCCGTTATTTCTGAAGCCACGCGCCGGCATCGTCCTGATACCAGACGCCCGTGCCTGCGGGAACCTTCTCGATCCATTTGGCGGCGTGCCGGCGCTGGACGGCGTCGAGCGTGGTGCCGGTCGATTTGGCGACGTCGGCGAAGCGCTTCATGCGGCGCGCGTTCGACTCGGCGATCAGCAGCTGGTCGGCATCGGTCGCCTTGTCGCGCGCCACGAGCATGGCGCGGTTGGAGATGCCGGCGGCCTGGCGGTCGAGCATCTCCTTGACGGCGACGAAGTTGCCCTGCGGCTTCTGCTGGTTTTCGTCGGCGAGCACCTTGTCGAGTTCCTTGTCGACCTTGAGGTTGATGTCCATCGTGATGTGGATGGGCTTGATCTCGCTTTCGGTCTTGACGTGGAAGCATCCGGCGGCGCAGACGGCGGCGAGGATGGCGAGGGTTGGCGTGGTCTTCATGGCTGTTATCCTTTGTTATCTGTTGAATGTCCTGAAGCCTGTGTTGAGAAGTTGCTCGAGGTCGCCGTGGAACGTGACTTCGAGGTTGACGGGGACGGAGACATTGTTGTGCGTGGATTTGCCGGCGATCTTGAGGGTGAGAGCGAGTCCGCCGTCAGGCTCGGGCTGGAGTGAGACCTTGAGCACGTCGTAGGCGAGGTCGGCGAGCGCCTTGGAGAGGTTGTCGCAGGTGTCCTGCGGCACGCCGCCCATGGCGAGGTTGTCTACGACAGGCTTGGGGTCGTACAAGCGGAGGCTGCCGATCTCGCCGGGGACGGAATAAAGGTAAATGTTCTTCAGGCGGAAGCGGTGCTCGTCCTTACGGTAGCTGAGTGGAATCTTGCCGTAGAGTCGGCCGGACGCCTCGCCGCGGAAGCCTTTCATGTGCTTGAGCGCTTGTCCGGCGTCGATGCCGTCGACGAGGAGCGTGACGTTGAGACGGTCGTCGTTCAGGAAGAGGGAATAGATCTTCAAGTCGCCGTTGCAGCATTTGGCGCCGGCTTCGGTGACGAGGAAGGAGCGCTTGACGACGTTCGTCGTCGACGGCAAGACGGTCTTGTCTCCGGGAATTCCGCGCGCGTGCGATACTTCGTTCGTGACGAGGACCGTTCGTTCGGATGTCTGCAGCCGCGCGTAGGCGTTGGATAGGGTGAAGCCGGCCACTGTGATGCTGTCGGCCATCGGGAAGATCGGCCGGATGTCGCGATGGTCCGCGATGCCGAGCGCGCCCACCTTCATGCGAAGGTTCTCGATCGTAATCGGCTTGCCGTTGGCCTCGCAGGAGACGTTCATGTCCGCGAGGCGGCAGGAGGCGTCCCACTGCGGCACGGGCGTCTCGGCGGTCCGTTTCGCCTTTGCGGAGAAGTCAACCGTGCCGCTGAAGACAAGGTTGGAGATCGCCGGCATCTGAAGCCGGGAGAGCAACTGGGCGATCAACGGGTCGGATTCGCCGAACTCGGTCTTCTCCATGTTCACGTCGGCGCGCCAGTTGCCGGAGGAAGAGGCCGCGAAGTCGGCCAGCAGCTGCAGCTTTGTGCCATCGAGGCGAAAGGAGGCGTCGCCTGCGACGTCCACGCCGACGAACCGGAAGGATGGCAGGACGTTGACCCACGCCGTGAAGGGCCAGTCGAGGACATGGCCTGTCGCGTGGACGACATAGCGTCCTTCCGAGCCGCGGGAGACGTCGAGGTCGACGGAAACGGTCTTGTTGCTGACAAGTCCCTCCGGCGCGTCTTTCAGGTAGGGCGCGAGGTCGACCGTCAGGGTCGGATATCTGATCGAGACGATGATCGCGGGCGTCAGCAGGACGAGCGCGACGACTGACGCCACAAGCGCGCCGGCGACGATCCAAGGCCAACGACGATGTTTTCGAACTGTCTTTTCTTCTGCCATGACGTACGCTGCAATTATACCACATGTCGGGGGGTTGGTGTATAATGTGCCCGTTCTGTCAGGAAGAAATGGAGCTGCGATATGACATCAGGATCAAAAAAAGGCATGACGATTGAACATGTGCGCGCGGTGACGCCAGGGCGCGACCTAGGTGTCTGTTGCATCCGCATGGAAGCGGGACGTATCGTCGCCATCGGATCCGACGTGCGGCCGCATGCGGGAGATGAGATCTTGGACGGGACGGGGCTGACGGCGATGCCAGGATTCGTGGACATCCATTCCCACGGGCGGAGCGGGGCGGACTTCTGCGACGCGACGGACGACGCGTTCGCGACGATCGGACGCGACAAGTTGCGGGACGGCGTCACGGGCTTCCTGGCGACCGGGCTCACGCGGCCGGAGGCGGAACTGGCCGAGCTGTGCCGGTGCGCCGAGCGATACAAGGCGAAGGGGGAAGGGGCCACCTGCCTGGGCGTACATCTGGAGGGGCCGTTCTTCAACCGCGAGATGGCCGGCGCGCAGAACCCCGCGTACCTGATGGACCCGGATGCCGACTTCGTTCTGCGACTGGACGCGGTCTCGAAGGTGGTGAAGGTCTCGCTCGCGCCTGAGCTGCCGGGCGCGGAGGCGTGCATCCGCGCGCTCGCCGCACGCGGCATCGTCTCGTCCGGCGGACATTCCTCCGCCGACTATGCCTGCTTCCAGCGCGCCCGCGCCGCCGGCATGACGCATCTCACGCACTTCTGCAACGCCATGGTTCCGATCCATCACCTGCGTCCGTCCATGGTCGTAGGCGGACTGCTGGCCGACGACGTCTTTGTGGAGATCATCACGGACGGCGTGCACCTTTCCGATCCCATGATCGCGCTCATCGCGCGGATGAAGGGACCGGATCGCGTGATGCTGGTGACGGACGCGATGTGCGCGGCAGGCTGCCCGGACGGCATCTATTCGCTCGGCGGCCTGCGCGTGCGCGTAGCAGACGGTTGCGCGCGACTCGCGGACGTGCCGTACGATCCAGCCAGCGTCGTCAGCAACGTCGCCGGTTCCGTGGCGCTCTTCCCCGACTGCTTCCGGCGTTTCGTGCGCGTGACGGGCTGGCCGCTCCACGAGGCCGTGAAGGCGGCGTCCTTCAATCCGTGCGTCTCGCTCGGCCTCGCCGACCGCGGCGAGTTGGTTGAAGGAAAGATTGCCGACGTCGTGCTGCTCGACGGCGACCTCGCCCCGCGCGCAACCATCGTGCGCGGGCGCATCGCCTGGCGCGCGTAATTCCCTAACATAGGACCTCGACACGAGGCGACCCCTTGCAAGCCGATTGCAAGGGGTTTTTTGTCGTCTGCAAAAAAAATGAAAAAAATCACGAATGGGGATTGACAGCCGGTGGGGGAAAGTGTTTAATAGTGTCAACGAATGTCAAAACTAGGCAAACAGATCGTCGAGGAGACGCCCATGCTGGCTACCGGTGCGCTGGTAGGCACGCACGAGCGTACCCTCGACCCGAAGAAGCGCCTCACGATTCCTAGCGCGTGGCGCCATGCACTCGGCTCTGATTATGTCTACGTCATGAAGGAGGAAGGTGCGCCTTGCCTCCGTCTCGTCCCGAGAGGGGTGTTCGAGTCGCGTCTGGCGGAGATTCAGGAAGAACCGCTGTCGGACGAAGACCTGAATGACGTGCTGGAGAAGATCGGAGAAGATTCTGAGTTGCTTGAGTTTGACGTGCAGGGACGCATTCGCATCAGCGATCGGCTGCTGGCGCACGCGAACCTGAAGGGCACCGTCGTGATGAAGGGCGCGGTTCGGATGGCCAGGCTCTGGGCACCCGAGAACGTTCCCCAGCGTTCGGCGGTGGAGGTGGAGAACCTGCGGGCTGCGATGAAGAAGCTCCGTTTCTGAGGAAGGACGCATGCACAAGCCAGTTCTTCTGAAAGAGACAGTTGATTCGTTGGCAGTGAAACCTGGCGGCGTGTACATTGACGGGACACTGGGCCGGGCCGGCCATGCGCGTGAAATCCTCGCACGCGCGGGCACGGGCGCGAGACTGGTGGGTATCGACCGCGACACGCTGGCACTGACCGAAAGCGCCGAACGCCTGGAAAGAATTCCGGGCGTCAGCCTGACGCTGGTGCATGGATGCCATGGAAACATCGCGAAGATCGTGCGGGATGAAGGAATCGGCGCCGTGGACGGCATCCTTCTCGATCTGGGCGTGTCGAGTCCGCAGCTCGACGAGGCGGATCGCGGGTTCAGCTTTCGAGCGGACGGCCCGCTGGACATGCGGATGGATCGGTCGCGCGGCGAAACGGCGGCCGACATCGTAGCGACGCGGAGCGAAGACGAACTGGCCAGCCTGCTCCGTACGTTCGGAGAGGAACCGAACGCCCGGCGGATCGCGCGGGCGATCGTGCAAGCGCGCGCCGTCGCACGGATCGAGACGACGGCGCAGCTGGCGTCGCTGGTCGAGAAGACCGTGGGACGAAGCGGGGCGCATCATCCCGCCACGCGGACGTTTCAGGCATTCCGCATGGCGGTCAATGACGAGCTGGGCGAGCTGGAACGGGCGCTCGAGGGCGGGCTTGGCCTGCTCAAGCCCGGCGGACGGATGGCGGTGATTACGTTCGAGAGCCTGACTGACCGGACGGTGAAGCGGTTTTTCGCCGCTCATGCCGGGCGAATGGTTTCCCTCCAGCAGGGGGGCGAACGATGGGAGGGAACCCTTCCGAAGGTACGATTGGTGACGCGTCACGCCGTGACGGCGTCTGACGAAGAGATCGCAGAAAACCCACGCGCCCGCAGCGCCAAGCTGCGGACAATTGAAAGGACAGAGTCATGAGACGAAACCGACGGGTAAAAAAGCATTCGCGCTTCAAGTCCGGAGCGACGGGCATGGCGGCCTTGATCGTGTCGAGCTTCATCATGTTGATGATCTACTGGACGCTCGATTCGCAGTGCACCTCCATTCTGCGCGATATCGGGACGGCGGAGAACAAGCTGAAGGCGCTTGATGCGGAATATGGCCGCGAGAACGCCCGCTGGAACGCGATGAAGACGCGCGAGCGGCTTGACGAGAAGATCACGCGCTTTGGTCTCGCCATGCAGAGTCCGCATCCCGATCAGGTGGTGCGGATGACAGCCGCCGGCGAACCTGCGCCGGGCCAAATGTCCGTGGCGCGCGCGCGCGCCCGGGCAAAGACGGGCAACATGGCGTTGGCGTCGCCCCGCACACGGCGGCAGGCGCGTCGCTGACGATTTCACAAGGCGCTCCTCCCGATGACCGGCGCAAACGAAAAAGTCCGCTTCTACGCTCCGGCGGTGCTTCTTGTCGCGGGCGCGCTCGGCATCGGGACGAGGCTCGTGCTCCTGCACCTGAGCCTCGTGACGGCGCACACGAAGCAACCCAACTATGGCTTTACGCGAAACACGCAGGGATGCCGGGGGACGATCTACTGCATGGACGGGAAGGAAGTGCTGGCCCAGACAAAGACGGTGTGGGACTATCATGTCGATGCGCAGGCCGCCGCGCGCGATCCCGTGAACCCGAAGAAGCCGATCAAGCCGGAGGTCCGCCGCGAGAAGATACGGACGCTCGCGGACGTGCTCCAGATTCCGCTGCTTCAGGTGATGGATGCCTACGCGAAGCGCGATCCGAACGATCCCAGCAAGATGGCGCGATACGTCAAGCTCGTCACCTCCGACGACGACGGGATCCACGCCGTGCTGTCGGATCCCAAGCGGCGTTTCAAGGAACTGTCCATCACCGAACGGCAGGTGCGCGTCTATCCGCAGGGGCGCAGGCTCTCGCACGTGGTGGGGTTCGTAAGCAAGGATCCGACAAACCGCGTCGGCGGCGCGGGGATCGAGTTGCGCTACGAGAAGTGGTTGAAGGGCACGCCCGGCACCGTGCGGGGTACGCGCATCGCCACGGGCGGCGAAGCGCGCGTGCGCCGCGAGATCGACGTCGACGCCCGCCCCGGCAACGACGTCTACCTGACGATCGATCCAAACATTCAGTATGAAGTCGAGCGGGCGCTGGCCGCAGGCGTTGCCTCGAACAAGGCGGAACGCGCCTGGGCCATTGTCCTTTCCGTAAAGACGGGGGCAGTGCTCGCGTTGGCGAACCTGCCGGACTACGATCCGGCCCAGTACAACAAGTCGCCGGACTCCACGCGGTTCAACGGGGCCATCTCGGAAAACTACGAGCCGGGAAGCGTGATGAAGACGATTACCGCCTGCGCCGTGCTGAACGAACGAATCGTGGGGCCGGATACGATGATCAGCACGGCACGCAACGACCCCAACTACTACCGTTTGCCCGGCGACGGTTCTCACAAGTGGGAGGAAAGGATGAGCGTGCGAGAGGCGCTCGTCCATTCGTCGAATATCGTCTACGGGAAGCTTGGCGTGGACCTCGGCCCGAAACGGCTGTGGACATACATGACGAATTTCGGCCTCGGACGAAAGACAGGCATCGAACTGCCGGGCGAAGAGACCGGCATCATTCCAAACTGGAACTCGTGGGACAAGGTCAAATGGTCGCGCGCGCCGATCGGGCAGGGCGTGGCCGTGACGGCGATCCAGCTGGCGAACGCCTATGCGGCAATCGGCAACGACGGCGAGCTTCTGCGTCCGTTTCTTGTCCAAAAGGTGGTGGACCCCGACGGCGCGGTACTCTACGAGCATCAGGAAAAAGAGGTGCTCGGCCATCCGATCCGGCCTGAAACGGCGCGCAAGGTGCGCGAGATGATGCTTGGCGTGGCGAAGAAGGGCGGGACTGCGCGGCGGGCGGCCGTCAAGGGTTATTCCGTCGCGGGCAAGACGGGTACCGCGCAGATGAAGGAAGGCCGCGGCTATTCGCAGACGGCCTATAACGCATCGTTCATCGGAATCGTCCCGGCGTCACGGCCGGAGATCGTCATCCTCGTGACCTATCAGAAGCCGGCCTATTGCCGCTCGTTCAAGCTCTCGCAGGAGACGGGGCTGCCGCTCTACAACCATCAGGGCGGCGTGTGCGCCGCGCCCACGTTCAGCCGCATCGCGAGCGCCGTCCTGCGGTACATGGCCGTAGCTCCAGACATTCCAGAGGAGATCGATCCCGACCTCTACGAGGACGTGCCGGAGGAGGACAACAACCAACCATGAAGATTTACGGCATCACCGGCACCAACGGCAAGACGACGACCACCTGGATCCTCGATGCGTTCCTCGGCGGCGGGGGATACGTGACGACGGTGGAGGTGAACACGGGCCGCCGCCGTTTCTCGACCGGATACACGACGCCGCCCCTGCCCGTGCTGAAGGAGATATTCGCGGAGATGGAGTCCGCCGGCTGCGCGACGTGCGTGATGGAGGTGTCCAGCCATGCCATCCACCAGCGCCGCACGGGCGACACCGTCTTCGCCGGCGGCGGCTTCACGAACCTGACCGAAGACCACCTCGACTACCACAAGACGATGGAGGCCTACTTTCAGGTGAAGGCAGACTTCTTTAGACGTCTGGCGGATTCGACGCCCGGCGCGCCTGCCGCCATCTGCGTGGACGGCGACTATGGTCGGCGGCTCGCGGATATTTGCCGGGCGCTTCCGCTCCGTACGATCGAATGCGGACTCTCGGTCGGCGGCGGCATCAAGGACGTCGACGGTGCTCTGGCCCTGAAGGATTTGAACGACTTGAGGGACTTGATCGCGAAACGGTGTCCGCTCGCCGGGCGCTACAACGTGCAGAATGTGCTCCTTGCGGCGGCGCTCGCGCTCGGCGCCGGGGTGCGAATCGGCGACGTCATTGCGAAGATACCTTTCCTGACGCCGCGTTGGGGGCGTTTGGAGCGCGTGGCGACGCGGAGCGCGGCCGACGTGTTCGTGGACTACGCGCATACGGACGACGCGCTTGCGAACGTCCTCTCGACCGTGCGCGAGTTCACCAAGGGGAAAGTGTGGGCCGTCTTCGGTGCGGGCGGCGACCGCGACCGCGCGAAGCGTCCGCTCATGGGCGCGGCGGCGGCGGCGCACGCCGACCGCCTCGTCGTGACGAGCGACAACCCGCGCAGCGAGGAGCCGCAGTCCATCATCGGCCAGATCGTGGCGGGCATCCCCGCGGGAACGGACTTCGTCACGGAGCCTGACCGTGCGAAAGCGATCCACTACGCGCTTTCGCTCGCAGAGGCGGGCGATACGGTGGTCGTCTGCGGCAAGGGTCACGAGACCACGCAGACGATCGGCGACAAGGTCATCCATTTCGACGACAGGGAAACATGCGCACAATTCTGACAGCTCTATTTGCAGTCCTGCTTTTTGTCCTCGGCTGCTGGACGCCTGGCGAGATTCAGGAGAACCTGCCGAAGCACCGCAACAAGTTTCCGGCAGGGACGGTGTTCTTCGTGGACAAGACGGAACCGCGCGTGACGCGCGCGCTCGTCGAAGCGCTCAGGGCGCGCGGATTCAAGGTGACGCCGGACCGCGCGCAGGCTTCCGTCGCGATTGAGACGAAGATAAAGTCCTGGGAATACAACGACGCAGGCTTCAGCGGGTTCTACGATCGCGACGAGATGACGCTGGCGATCCAGCTCCGGCAGCCGACGACCGGATTCGTCCTCGCGCGGCACACCGTGACCGTCTGCTCCGACTTCCGCATTCTCGCGAAATACGTGGACAGTCTTTAGCGCGCGCGTCTTATTGTCCATAACTTCCTGCAGGGTGCCGTCATGTTATGGTATAATAGCACCCGACAAAAGCCTTTTGAGAAGGAGCAAGACCAATGACGGAAGCACGTATGAACACAGGAGTTTCACGCCGCGCGTTTCTCGCCGGCTGCATGGCCGCAGGCGCGGTCGGCTGCACGACCGCCGGCTCGGCGCGGAAAGGCGCGCTCGACCCGTATGCCGTCGGCGTCATCTCGGACATCCACACGGGCCACCCGTGGGGGAAGCAGCAGTACCGCACCGGCATGGAATATCCGTGGATGCCGGCGGCGGCGAAGCGGCTGGTGGAGGACATCCTTGCCCTGCCCAACCCGCCCGCGAACATCATCGGCCTCGGCGACATTTCCCTCGCGTTCGGCGAGATTGGCGACTACGAGGTGGCCGCCGAGGTGCTGAAGCCCCTTACAGACGCGGGCATCACGGTGACGCACGCGATGGGCAACCACGACATTCGCGCCGAGTTCCTGAAGTATTTCCCCGGCTACGACAAGACGACGAAGGTGCCGGGACGCTTCGTCTCCGTGGTGAACACGCCGCACGTGGACTTCATCCTGCTCGACTCGCTCGTGGAGCCGACGAAGCGCGGCGACTACCAGGCTTGCACGGGTCTCGGTCTCGGCAAAGAGCAGACGGAGTGGCTCAGTTCGACGCTGGCCGCCGCCACGAAGCCGACGTTCGTCTGCGCGCACCACAAGGCCAACGACCTGAAGATCAACGCTCTCTGCGCGAAGTCGCCTGCCGTGGTCGGCTACCTGCACGGCCACCACCACTGCTGGATGACCAGCTTCCTCTTCAACGGCTACTCGGTCACGAAGACGCGCGTCATCCGCATGATGGGCTTCCCCACGCTCGGCCTCAACATGGACGTGGGCTTCGGCTTGTTCCGCACGACACCGACGGGCGCCACCCTGCACTGCTACAACCGCGACTTCTACTTCCCCGTCGTGAAGGAGGGGAAGAACCGCCCAGCCTCGTGGGACGGGCACGTGCGCGACTGGGCCGACCGGGAAATCGACTTTACTTTCTCCTGCTAGCAAAAAGGACAGGCGCAGGGCGAATCGCGAAGCGTGAAGAGTTGAGAACAGACTCCTCAACCTTTCAATCCCACCTATGAAAATCCTTGATTGCGACTATTTCGTTGTCGGTTCGGGCATGAGCGGCCTGATGACGGCGCTTCACCTGGCACCGGCGGGGCGCGTCGTCCTGGCGACGAAGCAGCGCCTGGAGGACTGCAACACCAACTTCGCCCAAGGCGGCATCTGCTGCGTGGCCGATCCCGCCGACACGTTCGCCGCGCACGTGCAGGACACGCTCGTCGCCGGCGCGGGATTGTGCGACGAGAAGGTGGTGCGGAGCATCGTGAGCGAGGCCCCCGCCGGCATCCGTGACCTGATCGACTGCGGCGTCCGCTTCGCGAAGAAGGAGGACGGCACGTGGGACCTCGGCCGCGAGGGCGGGCACTCCATGCGGCGCATCTTCCACGCGGGCGACATCACCGGACAGAAGTGCGAGGCGGCCATGATCCGCACGCTCAAGAGGCATTCGGCGATCGACGTGCGCGAGCAGACGATGGTGATCGAGCTGATCACCACGCGCCGCCTCGGCCTGCCCGGCCCCAGCCGCTGCGTGGGCGCGTACGTGCTCGATACGCGCTCGGGCGAGATCTACGCCGTCCGTACGCCCAATACCGTCCTTGCCACGGGCGGTTGCGGCAAGGTCTACCTCTATACCTGCAACCCCGACACGGCCACGGGCGACGGCGTGGCGCTCGCGTGGCGCGCGGGCGCGAAGATCGCGAACATGGAGTTCGTGCAGTTCCATCCCACCTGCCTCTACCATCCCAAGGCCAAGCGCTTCCTCATCTCCGAGGCGGTGCGCGGGGAAGGGGCCGTGCTGGTGGACCGCAAGGGGCGGCCCTTCATGCAGAACTACGATACGCGCGGCTCCCTCGCGCCGCGCGACATCGTGGCGCGCGCGATCGACAGCGAGATGAAGCGCACCGGCGCGCCGTACTGCTGCCTCGACATCCGCAAGAAGGGGCGCACGTTTCTGGAGAAGCGTTTCCCCAACATCTACAAGACATGCCTCTCCTTCGGGATCGACATGGCGAAGGACCTTATCCCGATCGTCCCTGCCGCGCACTACTGCTGCGGCGGCGTGCAGGCCACCGTGGATGGGCGCACCTCGCTGCCCGGCCTCGCGGCCGTGGGCGAGACAGCTTGCACGGGCCTGCACGGCGCGAACCGCCTGGCGTCCAACTCGCTCATGGAGGCGCTCGTCACCGCGCGCCTCACCGCGAACCGCCTCACGGCCCGTCCCGACCGTCTGCCGCCGAAGCTCGAGATTCCCGCGTGGCGCATCGGCCGCGCCGTGGCGCCGGACGAGGCTGTGCTCGTGAGCCACATGTGGGACGAGATCCGCCGCCTGATGTGGGACTACGTGGGCATCGTGCGCACCAACAAGCGCCTTGCCCGCGCGCGGCACCGCCTGCAGACGCTCCGCCGCGAGATACGCGAATACTACTTCGACTACCTGGTGACGCCCGATACGCTCGAGCTCCGTAATCTTGCGGTCTGTGCCGAGCTGATCGTCCGCAGCGCCCAGAAGCGCCACGAGTCGCGCGGCCTCCACTACACGCTCGACTATCCGCAGACCGTCGCGCATCCGCATCCCACGGTGCTGCCTGGCTATCCCGTCAGGCCGTCGTGAAGCTGCCTGAACTTCAGTCCGAAGCGGGCGAGGTATTTCGATAGCCGGTCCGAATCGTTGGATGATTTCTTCGCAAGCCGCGAGACGGCGTAGAGCCGCTTGGCGGCGGCGGACATCGTTTCCGACCGGCGGCAGACGGAGACCACGTAGGCGAGCTGCACGAGGTCGATCGCGTCGTAGCGCGTCTCGTAGCCCGCGCCGAGAAGGGGCGAGAGGTCGAGGGAGGGCGCATCCGTTTGCGGACGGGCGCATGACGGGGCGGCCTCTTGCGCGCGGGAGATTTCCTCATCTACCAGGTCGGCGGTGATGCGGCCTCCGTCGGAGAGCGTCGCCATGCGCACGACCATCGCGTTGAGGTCGCGGAAATTGCCAGGCCAGGCGGTTGACGGATCCAGGGCGAAGGCGAGGAATCGGGCGCGCGCCTCCTTGTTGAACGAGACGTGCTTGCCGGTCCGTTCGGAATAGCGCAGCAGCTCGTAATCGAGGTTTGGCTCGATGTCTTCGCGGCGGTCGGCGAGGCCTGGCAGGCGGAAGCTCCAAAGGTCGATGCGTGCGAGAAGATCCGAGCGAAAGGCTCCGTTCCCGCGCAGGTCGCGATTTGTTCCACAGATGAGCTGGAAGTCGCTGCGCTCGTCCTTGTCTGCGCCAAGCGGGCGATAGGTCTTTTCTTCGATCGCCTTGAGGAGCATCGTTTGGGCTTCCATCGGCAGTTCGCCGATTTCGTCAAGGAAGATGATGCCGCCGTCGGCCTCCTTGAGGAATCCGGCGTGGTCGGCGCCGGCGCCGGAGTAGGATCCTTTCCGGTGTCCGAAAAGGGCTGACTTCGCCAGCTCGCCGCCGAGCGTGGCGCAGTTGACGGCTACGAACGCACCCTTGACCTTTCCGGATTGTTTCTTGAGGAGGTAAATCTGCTTGGCGAGCTGGCTCTTGCCTGCTCCGGTGGGGCCGGTGAGCAGGATCGGGTCGGACGAGCGCACAGCGACGCGTTCGATGGTCTCGATGAGCTTGTTAAAGGCGGCATTATGCGTGTCGATTCCGCGTTTCAGGAACGAGAGATCGTTCTGGCGTTCGGTTTCGAAGCGCTTGGCGAGCTTGTCGTAGCGCGAGAGGTCGAGGTCGATGACCGTGTGCGTGCCCTTCGGGTCGTTGGAGTGGCGGACATGTCCCTCCTTCGGGGTCGTCTGGATCAGTTTTGCGCGGAGGTGGTGGGACTCGGCGAGGAGGAAGAGACAAATCTGCTCTACGTGCGAGCCTGTGGAGATGTGGATGTAATAGCGCGTTCGCTCCTGATGGAAGCAGGGAAGCTTGGAGTAGTCGTAGAATTTCTCGTAAACCTCCTCGAAGTCCCACGGATTCTTCAGCTCGATGACGTCGAAGACAACCTTCGTTTCCGGCGATACCTTGCGGACGTCGGCTTTCACGCGCTCGGCGAGAGGCGTGTGCTGGCTGCTGAAGATCAGATGCAGCTCGTCGATTGGCAAGTCGTCCTGCTGGACAAGCCCGATGGTCGGCCGCCACGTGTCCCAGCGCGCAGGTCCCGTGCCGCCGTGTGCATCCTTTTGTGTCCCAAGGACCGATATGACCGTTGTTTTCATGCAGACAGTCTACCAAATTGGCGGATTCCGGTCAAAAAGGTGAACATTTCCAACTCTCGCTGAAAAGGGGAGAATCGTAATGGCGTACAGAATCCAGGGCCGAATGGATCGATGGACTTCTTTACATCATGGCCAATGCAATTCCGTTGGAATTACAGAAATTGTAAAGAACAGATGACGTAAAGTCGCCGATCGCCATTGGCACGGGTTGTGCTAATGGTTGCTCGATATGCAACGAACACACGACATCTACCGTCCGATTGACGAGCGCACGTGCGACTGGCGCGAAGTCGAGCGCATGCTATCCGACGCGGAACTTCAGGAACAGACCTCGCGCTGCATGAATTGCGGTCAGCCGTTCTGCCATGCCTACGGCTGTCCGCTCGGCAACCTCGTGCCCGACCAGAACCGCGCCGTGGCGCAGGGCGACTGGCGACGGGCGTTTGCACTTCTTTCGGCCAATTCCGATTTTCCCGAATTCACCTCCCGCATCTGCCCCGCTCTCTGCGAGGCGTCGTGCGTGCATGGGCTCGACGAAGAGTCCGTGATGGTACGGCAGAGCGAGAAGCGCATCATCGAGACGGCTTTCGCGAACGGCTGGGTGACGCCACGCCCTCCGGAAAAGGAGAACGGCAAATCCGCCGCCGTCATCGGGGCGGGACCTGCCGGGCTTTCCGCCGCCGTCACCTTGCGGCGCAAGGGCTGGGCCGTGACAGTGTACGAGAAACGAGCCAACGTTGGCGGACTTCTCCGCTACGGCATTCCCTGCTTCAAGCTTGACAAGTCGCTCATCGATCGCCGCCGCGCAATCCTGGAGGCGGAAGGCGTCCGCTTCGTGACGGGCATCGAGGTCGGCAAGGACATCTCCGCCGAATGGCTTGCGAAGCAAAACGATGCGGTTGTCGTCGCCATCGGGACGCCCGCCGCCCGCGACCTGAAGATTCCCGGCCGTCATCTGCCCGGCATCCATCTCGCCCTTGAGCTGCTCGAGGGGCAGAACCGGTTTCTCACGGGCGAGATCGCCGCCCCGCCGATCGACGCCAAGGGCAAGGACGTGCTTGTGATCGGCGGCGGCGACACGGGGAGCGACTGCGTGGGCACGGCGATTCGCCACGGCGCGAAGTCCGTCACGCAGATCGAGATCATGCCGCGCCCGCCGGACGAGCGAAGCGATTCCACGCCCTGGCCGCTCTGGCCCTACATGCTCCGCACGAGCTCCAGCCACAAGGAAGGCTGTGTGCGGCGTTGGAACTTGAATTCGGTGAGGTTCGTCGGCGAGAACCACGTGCAAGGCGTGGAAGTGGAGCGGGTCGTCTGGACGCAGTCGCCGGAAGGCCGCCCCCTTAAGTTTGCCGCCGCCACCGATTCAAGGGAAGTCATCCCCGCCGACCTCGTCTTTCTCGCGATGGGTTTTACGGGTGTTCCTGCCGACATGCCGCTTGTCGCGCAGCTCGGCCTGAAGCAGACGCCGCGTACGGCGCTTGTCTCCGACCTGTCGCGCAAGATCTTCTGCGTCGGCGACTGCGCGTCCGGCGCTTCGCTCGTCGTCCGTGCGCTCGCGAGCGGGAAAACGATTCCTCTTGACTGAAAGAATACGACCATGAACCAGCAAAGCAAAAACGGCCGCCAGCAAGGCCTTTATCGCAACGAATACGAGCACGACGCGTGCGGCGTGGGAATGGTGGCGAACCTTTCGGGCGAGGCGAGCCACGCGATCGTCGTTTCCGGCATGACGGTCCTGAAGCGCCTCATGCACCGCGGCGCGACCGGCAACGATCCGGAGACCGGCGATGGCGCAGGGCTGCTGCTGAAGATCCCGCACGAGTTCTTCAGGAAGATTTTGGCCGAAAAGGACGTCAAGGTCGAAAGGCCGGACGAGCTCTTTGGCATCGCGATGATATTCGGCGGAGAGGGGGAAGAGGAGAAAATCGAGAATACCGTTCGGACCGAAGGCTGCGACGTTCTCGGATGGCGCGAGGTGCCGACAAATCCCGATGCCATCGGACACGACGCCCGGGCCGTGATGCCTCGCATACGGCAGCTGTTCATCGGCACTTCAGACGAACGCCGCCTCTACGTCATCCGGCGACAGATCGAAAAGGCGACGCGGAACACCTACGTCTGTTCCTGCTCGTCGCGCACGATCGTCTACAAAGGACTTCTCCTCGCGACGCAGATCGAGAGATTCTATCCGGACCTCTCCGCCCCCGATTTCGTCTCGCCGTTCGCCATCGTCCACCAACGCTACTCGACGAACACGTTCCCGTCCTGGGAACTAGCCCATCCGTTTCGCGCCATCGCGCACAACGGCGAGATCAACGCGCTCAAGGGAAACCTCAACGCGCTTGCCGCCCGCGAGCCGTCGCTTTCCTCGCCCCTTTTCGGCGACGAGCTGAAGAAGCTCCTGCCGGTCGTCCATCAGGGCCAGTCCGATTCCGCCTCCCTCGACAACATGTTCGAGCTGCTGGTCGCCGCCGGGCGCGACGCGCCTCACGCGATGATGATGCTTGTCCCGCAGGCCTGGGGCGCGAAGTACCACATGGGGAACGACGTGCGCGCGTTCTACGAATACCACTCCGCGCTGATGGAACCGTGGGACGGCCCGGCCGCCATCGCGTTCACCGACGGCGTCAGTCTCGGCGCGACGCTCGACCGCAACGGCCTCCGCCCCGCGCGCTGGACATTGACCAAGGACGGACTCTTCGTCCTCGCCTCCGAGACGGGCGTCCTCGACGTGCCGCCCGCGAACGTTGCACGGCACGGTCGGCTCAAGCCCGGCTCGATTCTCTGGCTCGATCTTGTGAGCCACCGCCTCATGGAAGATGCCGAACTCAAGACGCTCTACGCCCGCCGCCGTCCCTATCGCCGCTGGGTTAAGGAAAACCACATTCCCGTCACGGGGCTGTTTACGGAGATCGTGCCGTCGCGTCTTGCGGAAGGCGAAAGCGGCATGGGCGGGCTGCTGCTCGACCAGCAGCGCTTCGGTTGGACGCTGGAGGATCTTGAGCTGATTCTTCGCCCGATGGCGGAGACGGGCCACGAGCCGGTCGGCGCGATGGGCAACGACGCGGCGCTCGCGTGCCTGTCCAAGAAGCCTCGAACGCTTTTCGACTACTTCCACCAGCTTTTCGCGCAGGTGACGAACCCGCCGATCGACCCGATCCGCGAAGAGCTCGTCATGTCGATCATGACCTACATCGGCAACAGGGGAAACATCCTCGCGGAGACGCCGGAACACGCGCGGCTCGTCAAGATGACACGCCCCGTTCTGACGGACGACGAACTGAGGCGCATCCGGAAGATTCCCGATTTCCCCGCGCGGACGCTTTCGATGTACATTGAAGGCGACCTCAAGGCCGCGCTCGACAAGCTCGCGGCCGACGCGCTGCAGGCCGTGAAGGAAGAGGCGAAGATCATCATCCTCTCTGATCGGGAAAGGAGCACGGGACATGAGGCGCTGGACGAAGAGGCGCGTCTCGCGCCGAACGCCTCTTGTCCCAAGCGCATTCCTTCGCTCCTCGCCGTCGCGGCGGTCAACAAGGCTCTGGCCGAGGCCGGCGTTCGTCCGTCGGTCGGCGTCATCGTCGAATCGGGCGAAGTACGCGAAGTCCATCACTTTGCCGTCTTGCTCGGGTTCGGCGCGACCGCCATCAACCCTTGGCTCGCCCTGGCGTCGCTCTCTGGTTTTACGAAGGCCGATGGTTCGCTCACTTCCCATCTAGCTGCCGCGAACTACGTTTCCGCCGTGTGCAAGGGAATCATGAAGATCATGTCGAAGATGGGCATCTCCACCTTGCGTTCCTACCGAAGCGCGCGCATCTTCGAGGCGGTAGGCCTCGGGCCGAAGATCATGGATGATTACTTCGGCGGCGTTACTTCGCCGGTCGGCGGGCTGGAGCTGGAGGATATCGAGAAAATCATCTCGCACAGGGGCGCGGAGGCGCGGAGGGAAAATGAAACGCTCCCTCCCGGCGGGGAATATCGCCTGCGCAAGGACGGCGAGGAACATCTTTGGATGCCGCAACGCCTGATTGACTTTCGCGAATCGGTGCGCCACGGCGACTATGTCCGCTTCAGGAAATACACGGATGCCGTCGACGCCGAGAGCGGCGTGACGCTTCGTTCGCAGCTGGCGTTCAAAGAGGTTAGGTCCGATGTGCGCGACGGAGATGTGGAAAGCGTCGATTCGATCGTCAAGCGTTTCGTGGGCGGGGCGATGTCGCTTGGCTCGCTCTCGCCGGAAGCGCACGAGACGATCGCCCTTGCCTTGAACGGGCTCGGCACGATGTCAAATTCCGGCGAAGGCGGCGAGAATCCCGAACGCTTCGGCACGGACAAGAACAGCGCGATCAAGCAGGTTGCGTCCGGACGCTTCGGCGTGACGATCAGGTACCTTCGTTCGGCGAAGGACCTGCAGATCAAGCTCGCGCAGGGTGCGAAGCCTGGCGAGGGCGGACAGCTTCCCGCCCACAAGGTCAACGATTTCGTCGCGCGCCTCCGCCACGCGAAGCCCGGCACGACGCTCATCTCGCCGCCGCCGCACCACGACATCTACTCCATCGAGGACCTCGCGCAGCTCATCTACGACCTCAAGTGCGCGAATCCGGACGCGCGCGTCTCCGTGAAGCTCGTCTCGGAGGCGGGCGTCGGCACGATCGCCGCCGGCGTCGCCAAGGCCCATGCCGACGTGGTCGTGATCTCCGGCTTCGACGGCGGGACGGGCGCGGCGCCGCTCACCTCCATGAAGCACGCCGGCCTGCCCTGGGAACCCGGCCTCGCCGAGGCGCACCAGACGCTTCTCAAGAACAATCTCCGCCACCGCGTGAAGCTTCAGGTGGACGGGCAGCTCCGCACGGGGCGCGACGTCGTCATCGCCGCCATGCTTGGCGCGGACGAGTTTGCCTTCGGCACGTCGATGCTCGTTTCGCTCGGCTGCGTCCAGTGCCGCAACTGCAACCTCAACTGCTGCCCCGTGGGCATCGCCACGCAAAAGGAGGAGTTGCGCAGGAAATTTGCCGGGAAACCCGAACACCTCCAGTCCTACTTCCGGTTCCTGGCGGAAGAAGTACGCGAGATTCTCGCCTCTCTCGGCCTCCGTTCTCTCGCCGAGGCGCGCGGCCG